>CAYJJW010000023.1:0-19992 GCA_964370555.1 uncultured Treponemataceae bacterium
GTTCCTGATGAAAAAGCAAATGAATTTGAAACAGTTCGTGATGCATATGATTTCATCAAATCACAACAAGCATAATTATTCAATTACATAAAAACACAAAGTGGTACTTTTTACATTTGTAGGGTGTTGCTTTGTGTTTTTTTTATTTTCCCCCTTTATCTTTTATCATTATGAAAACCTTATTTAATTCCACAAAAAAATTATCATCTTTACGTTACAAAACTTTGGAGTCTTTTCAAAAAAAATCACAAATACGTTTTAAAAATATAGAACTATTAGACACTGCCTTTCATCATAGATCTTTTTCAAATGAAGTTTCTAATGAAACCGGAAATAATGAAAGACTTGAGTTTTTGGGTGATGCAGTGTTAGGTCTCATCGTTGCTAATTATTTATACGTTACATTTAAAAATGAAAGTGAAGGTGAACTTGCTAAAATAAAGTCTGTTGTTGTTTCTGAAGCCACTTTAGCGGAAGTTGCCATTTGTATAGGCATAGATACATGCTTATCACTTGGAAAGGGGGAGGAAAAATCAGGTGGTAGAAAAAAGAAAGCAATTTTAGCAGATGCACTAGAAGCGGTAATAGGTGCATTTTACCTCGACTCAGGCTTAAAAGATGTTGAAAAATTTGTAATCAATGTATTAAAAGATGAGATACATAAAGTTCATGTTAATGCAAGCATTAAAGATTATAAAACCCTCTTACAAGAATACTATCAAAAAAAATATAAAGCTGTTCCTCAATATAAAATGGATAAAAAAACAGGTCCTGACCATGATCAAACTTTTTGGGTTTCAGTTTTTTTAGGTGATACATGCTATGGTCCTGCATGTGGTAAGAGTAAAAAAGAAGCAGAACAGGCAGCCGCATGCTTTGCCTGGGAAAAAATTAGTATAAAATTATAACAAAATCATACGAAGTGTACAAAATTGTATTGACAAATCAAAAATAATCACATATATTTTAAGTATTAATTATATGGGGGTTATTTACCATGAAAAAATTCTATTTTTGGTTTGTCGTTGTGACATGTATGTTTTTATCTTCTTGCGAGGATTTAAATCTGAACTCTGATGATTACTATAATCAACAAGATGATGAAGAGCTAACAGATGTGTATATTTCTGAGGATATTGATGTTCAGCTGGGTGAAGTTTTTTCTGTTATCCAACCTAATGGGGTATTGGATGCAGATAAGGTAAATGCATTATTGGCATATTATTCCACGCAGCAGGACTTCGAAAGTTTATTATTATTTCAAGAACAGTCCAATGAACTACCTATTGTTAAATGGGATGCAGATAATAGTTTTCCACTTATAAATTTTATAGACACTAATTTTAATGAATGTGTATTGCGTGCTAATTACGATGAAAACAATGTTATGCTTTTTTCATATAAAGCAGATGGCGCATGGTCAATAAGTGAAAATAATCAATATTTACAATCTCAAAATGGAAGTACTGATAGTTTTACCTATGAAAGTCTAGGGCCTGATATTGGTTCTGGCATGACCTTAATGTCTCCTCTAACTTACTACAAATACGAAGGTTATAATCCTCTATTTTTAATTGAAAGTGATTATAATCAAGCAACATTTGATCCATCAAATGAGCGTGGTATGGAACGTTTTATGTTTTATAGATTTGTTGGCATGGGGGGAGGTATACTTGAAGTTGATACATTACTCTTTGCAGTTGACACCTATACATCACTTATTTTTATTTATGCAATCCCAACAAAACTTGATATTGTAATGGAGATGCCAATGACTACCTCATGGGGTTCTGTTGATATATTGGCTACTGATGACGATGGAAATAAACATCTCTTTTTTGAGTATGACCCTATAGGTTATGTTGATGTTAATCATAATTTTATAATGTATGACTGGTATATAGAGCGTCAAGCTCAAATTAATCCTGCAGATTTAACAACGTATTATCCTCAATTTACTGGTGTTTCACCGTACTTAATTGATTTTGACGTATTAAACTAGGTTGTAAGTATGAGTAAATTCTTATTAAAAAAAATTATACTATGCGTATTTATCGTTAATATGGTTATAGGTGCTTTTTCATTTGAAAAGGGATGGGTATTTGGACTTCGCGCTGATTTTGGAGGAACACTTTCTTTACCAAATGTTTCTGAAAAAACTTTAAAATACTTAAATCCATTGGCAACAGATATGACAGGTTTTTTAAGCGGTCTTTTAGTAGGTGGCGAAGCATCCCTTGGATATGTTTTTGATAGTAATGAGCTGTTTGGATTACCAAAGAATCATTCTTTTTCTGGAATTGATGTACAAGGATATGTTGGTGTTGGCATGGGAAACATGTCTCAAAAAACGACAGCAGAGGAAAACGGTACTCCAATAGACGTTTTTGTAGTTGTAGATTATACACCTGTAGTAAGCTTTGGCTTAAAAACTCATGCATTGTTTTTTGATAATAGATTTTCTGTTGGCCTTGGTATAGGAGGGGAAGCACTTCTTGATTATGCCCCACAATATTTATTGTACTCATCTGAACCCGATGTAATTGGAACAGAAATAGGTACTGTAGTAGTTCCCGATGAAATGCTATTAAAAATGAATCCTTTAGCATTTTCAACTCGTTTTGAATTAGGGTATGCAATACCGGTGCTCCCTACAACAGAGTTTGTATTGGGAGTTTACAGTCAATTTAATCTGTATAAACCAGGTTATTTAACGCTACCCCCATCCTTAGAGGATTTAGCCCAAAGTAATGCTGTCCCACCAAATTCACTTGACTTTACAAAAGAGTTTCCCGATTACTGGTTAAACTCATTTGATTTTGGTGTTAATATTGGTATTGCATTAAGAATATAGAATGTACAATTCTTCTTACATGCTTTTATAAAAACATGGGGCTTGTAAGAAGAAAATAATTACAAATAATCAAAAATTTTACTTGACTTCTATTCACTTAGCAATTAGCATAGTAGTATAAGTTAAAAAGGAATTGATATTTTGAAAAAGTTACTTCTATGTTTTTTAGCATTGTGGATATTTATTGTTACCTCATGCAATCTAGGTTTAACACCAACGAATAGTTATTATTATATTCAGCAATCTCAAGAGGTTGATGCAGAAATAACAAAACCAACAGAAGATATTACACTTTCTTTTGGTATTATGTTTGATGTTTTAAAGCCAAATGGCGTTATTGATCAGAAAGATTTAGAAACATATCTTGGAACGTATGAAACTCTTCTAAATACTAATAAAGATGTTTTACAACAATTTTATAATCAACTCCAAGAAATACCGGTTATCAAAAAAGAGCAAGATACTACTTTTCCTTTAGTAGATTTCACTACCTTTAATTTTGCAGAAAAACTACTTGTAGCCGAGTTTACTGATAAAAATGTACCCATCATGAAGTATGTTGATTCTACTACTGAAACAGAATGGCAATTAAGTGATGATATATCTTTTTTAGTTCCTTTAGAAAATGAAAAAAATGAACATATTTTTAGTTATGAAGGTGAAAATACAAAGGCTGGAGTAAATCCTATAACACAAGTTGAGTATTTTAAATACGAGTCAAAAAATCCATTTTTTGCCATTGATAGTGCATACAACAATGATGAAATATCAAGTACAAATGAAGAAACAGGCATGAGTCGCTTTTTATTTTATCGTTTTAAAGGAAAAGGTGGCGGTATAGTAAACTTAGACAATATGCTTGTTGCCGTTGATACCTATACATCACTTATTTTTAGCTTTGGTGTTCCAACAGAGTTTGAAACGATATTAGGACAAGATAGCCCAACTAAATGGGAGGCGGTTGAAGTAGCTGCAAGTGCACCAAATGGGCAAAAATATAAATTTTACGAATATGATCCTGCGGGCTATGTTGATGCTAATGGTAACTTTGTTATGTACGACTGGTATACACAGAGCTTATCCCAAGCTAATGCGGCAAACCAAACTAATTTTTACCCACAGTTTACAGGCGTTTCTCCGTACTTAGTAAACTTTGATATTAAAAAACCTACTTTTACAGTAACAAGTGATTTAAACGATGAAAAAGGAAACTATACTGAAATAAGTGGTTTTATATTTAACGAACCTCCAGCAACAGTTGCTTCGTACGATATTTACAGAATAGATGATTCAAGCAGTGAAAGAAAGCTAATCAAAGAAAATCACTCACTTACTGAACTATATAAAGATTACGATGCTCTTATTTCAACAAAAAATCCACAATAGATAATTGAATCAATGGATAATGATGGTAAGATTATTGTAGCTGCAAGTGATGTTGTTGAGGGAACAAGTAAACTAACCGACAGGGAAGAACTATTAGCAACTATTGAAACAATTCGCTATGCTCTTATTGACCAAGGAGCACATGGATCTTTAAATCCAACAAAGGTAGTAGCAAGTGATAATGGCGGAACATTTACCTATAAAAAATCAGGGGTATTTTCGCCTACATATACCTATACTTTAGATAATTTTGAGCCATTTGTTGTTACTTTAAGTACTTATGCTCCAGGAGTTCCTATTACTTATAAATCAAAAAGTCTTTTGACAAGTATTTTAACATTTGAGCCATATACCGGTACCATTAATATTACAGGCGATTATACAGGAAGCTTAACGTTTACTAATATAAGAATAGCAAATAACGATAAAAATAATCCTGATTGGACTGAAGGCACACTTGATTATATAATTGGCTCTTCTGAAAAACAAATTTATGACAAAGATGGTGATATTCCGTTTGGATTTTACATGGACAAAGAAACCTTTATTGAAAAAATATTAGGTGACGATGGAGTATATTTACAAGAGTAAAATAGCAAAATTAGTGAGGTAAAAAATGAATTGCAGAAGTAAAAAAGTGTTATTATTAGGTGTTCTATTGAGTATTACAACAATGTTGTTTTCATTTGATAAAGGTTGGGTGTTTGGCCTTAGAGCTGATTTTGGAGGCGCCTTAACAATACCTAGCATTTCTGATGAAACATTAAAATATATGAACCCACTAGCTGAGGATATGACAGGCTTTTTAAGTGGGTTACTAATAGGTGGTGAAGCATCTGTAGGATATATTTTTGATAGTTCTGATTTATTTGGATTACCGGAAAATCATTCTTTTTCTGGAGTAGGGCTTCATAGTTATGTAGGTGTAGGCATGGGTAATGTGTCCCAGCGTATTGCTGCAGTACAAAACGACATGCCATTAGATATATTTATCGTTGTTGATTATACTCCTGTGGTAAACTTTGGATTAAAAAGTCATGCGCTCTTTTTTGATAATAGATTTTCTGTTGGCCTTGGTATTGGAGGAAAGGCTGTACTAGATTATACGCCTCAGTATTTAGTTTATTCAACTGATCCAAAAGTAATTCCTACAGAAATTGGGGTTGTTATTGTTCCAGATGATTTATTAACAAAAATGAATCCATTATCATTTTCTGGTAGATTAGAAATAGGATATGCAATACCTATATTACCCACCACAGAGTTTTTGCTCGGTTTTTATACTCAGTTTAATTTGTTTTCTCCAGGCTACTTAACGGTTCCTCCTACACTCGAAAATATTGCACAAACTAATCGGCCAGGAGCAAATGATACCCCTCCATCTGAAAAATTAGATTTTAAGCGTCCTTTTGATGATTATTGGATTAATTCTTTAGATTTTGGTGTTAATCTTGGTATAGCATTAAAACTGTAGCTTATGGTAAAGATACTAGAACTTTTCTCATAAATACTTTATAGTATTATAGGTATTTATGAGTTATATATTTGTTTTACTTACAGCTTGTTCTCTTTCATTCTTTTTTCCACAATTTAAAATTGTTGGAATTAAAGCTTTTTTCTCACGTTTGTTTAATACTGTAATTACACAATATAAGAATAATAATGCTATTCTAGTTTTAATTATTTGTATAAGTATTGTTAGTTTTATCTTTCCGTATATTATTTTTTATTATCTTACTAAGATTTCCTTGATCCTTAGTTTTATAGTGGAAGTATTTTTTGCATATCAATTAATTTCATTACCGCGCATTCAAAATTTTTATTCTTCTAAAGAGAGTAGCAATATTGAAAATTCTCGCACAATTATTCAAGCTATTGTTTATTTTATTGATAATTTTTTTATTCCTGCATTTTGTATAGCACTTTTAGGAGTACCACTTGCCTTATTGTTTAGAGCACTTTCTTTTTGTACAAAAAAAATTAATGATTCTGAAAGTATTATTAGTCTTACAACAAGTGTTTTATATTTTATACCTTCATATTTAATAGTCTTATCATTATTTGCTACATCGCTCTTTTTTTCGTTTACTAACAGTAAAAATGCGTATGAGGTTTTTATGAGAGATAGAAAAACTATACAGCCTAACTGGCTTTCTAGAATATTGTCCTCGTGTTTTGGTTTGCTTTGTATTCAAATCCCAGTTTCATTTTATTCTAACGGAAAGGTAGTAACTAAAGTAATAGGAAATACAAGTGAATTAATTTCACATGAAATAGTAAAATCGCTAGTATATCTTTTATATTGTTCTAGCGTACTTATTATAGTATTTATGGCAATAGCCAGAGTTTCAGTAACGTTAGGAGTTTGGTAAAATACACCCTTTTAGGCTATTCACCATTATTTCTAAGATGTTCTTTTGGTAGTGCATCTGAAACTATTTTTTGAACCTTTTCAGGTATTGCAGATTGCTCTTCTTTTGTAAGACCTTTAGTTTCTATTGGTTTATGAATCGTTAACTTAACAGAAGCTTTCTTAAATCCGATGTCATCATCAAGCATTCCCCATGTTCCGTCAACTGTAACAGGTACAATAGGAACTTCTGCTCTAAAACCTAGTTTAAAGCTTCCTTTTTTAAACTCTTTTATAGGCCCGCCCTTACTTCTTGTTCCTTCAGGAAAAATTACCTGTGAATATCCATCACGAAGTTTTTGTACTGATTCTTCCATTGCTTGAATAGATTGTTTTCTGTCTGACCTCGAAATAAAAGTACAATGCATACTTTGCATCCACCCTGAAATAAGGGGAACCTTTAAGAGTTCTATCTTAGCCATAAAGGATGTTTGTTTATCTGCATATCCCATAATAAGTGGTATATCCATAATACTTTGGTGATTACCTACAAAAAGTACTGCTCCATCTTTGGGAAGGTTTTCATTTCCTGTTACTTCTACGTGTGTTTTACCTGTTGTAAACACTCTTTTTGCCCACCATTGAGTATATTCTTTTATGTACAAATCACTTTCTTCGTGTTTTCCTTCTGAAACAAGTTTTTTTACTTTTCTATGTTTACTCATAGAGCCTAGTAAATCTAATACTAATCTAAAAATAATATACACTCTATTTAAAACTACTTTACTTGACATTAAAAGCCTCGCTATTTTGATATATGTAAATTATACAATATTCTTATACTTATGTACAGTAATAATCGCAAAAAAATGTAAGCTCCAACATCTTATTTTGCTTCAAAATGCGCTTCGGTAAGACCCTCTCCATCTATAGCATCTATGTGTAATTTCTTTCCTATTATTGCATTAAAATACCTTGGTTCGATTCCAACAGAAAGTTCTTTTTCTGTTCTCAGAATTGCTATATCATTTTCTGTAATTGTTTCACCTTTTTTCATGTCACGCATAAAATGAATTGATCGATTAGTTCTTCCATAATTATTTCTTTCAGACTCAGCTAGAACTTTTTTACCGTTACCAATAGTTTTTGTTAGTAGCTCATTAGAATATGAGTTTAATAAATAAGATACTATAGCATCTTTTGAAAATTTTTCGGTATTACGAATTGTTTTTACCATTTGTTCAAATTGTTGTGGAGTTAATGCTACAGGGTCATCAAGTCCATCTGTTTCTTTACTAAGAGTAATATGCTTTTCAATTATGCTTGCACCATATGCAAGTGATAATACAGGAATGAGAATTGGGTCTAAAGAATGATCACTAACTCCAACTGGTATTTTATACTCTTGCTGCAAAGTTTGTAATACAGAAAGATTATAATCTTGAGGTGGGGCAGGATAACTTGTAACGCAGTGTAATAATGAAACAAGGGATGAATTTTTTGTAATTATAGGACTAAGAGTTTTAAGAGCAAGTGAAATATCCTCTGTTTTTGAAACACCACTAGAAAGAACTATAGGAATATGTACATCATTTTTTAGTGAAAGTTCTAAATGAACTAAATGCTCTAACAATGGAATGTGATTTAATTCAGGGGACGCAATTTTTATATAATCGGGCTGAATGCTAAAAAGTTCTTCTAAGCTACGAATACCAAAAGGTGAGCACATAAATTTTTTATTAAGTGAATGCACATAATGCTGTATTTCTATAAAAAAACTTTTGGAAACTTCTAGCTTTTTAAAACGCTCATAAAGACTTATTTTTCCAGTAGGTAAGTCTACAAATCCTGTTTTAGGATGTAAGATTTCGTCTGCATAAACCCATTGAAATTTAATACAGTCTGCTCCTGCTTCACAGGCAGCATGAATGAGTTCTTTTGCTGTTTCTATATTACCTTGGTGGGCTGTTCCAATTTCAGCTATTATCAGTGTTTTGCTATTCATAATATTTATTTGATAAGTATATCATAGTAAAGAAAGTATCGCAATAAATTTTACGTATTCCTTACCATTTTATTGTTGACTTATACAAAGTTTACTTGTAATATATTGTGATATGCGAAAATTTATGTGCTTATATTTAAACACTGGTGGGGGGCATAGATCTGCTGCACGTGTTTTTGAACAATGTATAAAAAACTCTTACCCTAAAACTCATGTTGTCTTAGAAGAAGGGTTACAAAATAAAAATCGTATTTCAAAATTTGTTATAGAAAAAATGTATCAAATTGTTTGCAATTATTTTCCGCTTGCATGGCATTTTTTTTACTGGTTTGCAGGCCATTATTTAATTCAGTGGCTTATTACAACAGTGTTACGAGCACAAATGACTCGGTATGTTGTAAAACTCATTCAAAAGCATAATCCAACTGATATTCTTTCGTTTCACTTTTTATTAACACCTCATATAGTTTCTGCAATAAAGAAAGTAAATCCAAATATACGCTTTACGGTTATGATAACAGATCCTTTTACTGCAACAACTGCATGGTTTTATGAGCGTAAAGCAGACTGTGTAATTACATCTGAAAAGTTACTTCAATTTGCCCTTGAAAATGTACCGGTACAAAAGACTCAGCTAAAGGTATTACCATACTTAATAAGCGAAAAATATCATCGACCACCAAGTGATTCTCGTATTGTTGAATTAAAAGAAAAACTTGATATTTCTAAAAATAATAAAGTATTACTTATAACAGGTGGTGGTGGCGGGCTTCCAAGTATTTCAAAAATAGTAAAGCACCTATTAGAAAAAAATCCTCATTATACAATACTCGCGGTATGTGGCTATGATACCACTTCTGAAAAATACTTAAAAAAACTATCAAAGAAACACCCACATATAGACCTTCGTATTATGGGATTTATTGATAATATGGATGAAATGATACAAGTTTGTGATTTAGCAATAATAAAGGCAGGCCCTGCAACAGTTTTTGAATTGTTATGTGCAAAAAAACCTGTTATTATTTCAACATATTTAAGAAATCAAGAATTAGGCAATGTTCATTTTGTTGAAGAACAGAAGGTTGGTAAGTATATTCATAATAAAAAAGAAATTGCACTTTACGCACATGAGCTATTAAACAACGATGAAAAATATTCAGAAATTAAAGATTGGCTTGAAAAGCTTACAATCGATACCGATACTAGAAAAATTGCAGATTACTTATATAATAAAGAGTAAAGACCCAATTACACAGGTCTCGAATCTAACACAGAAAAACTTTTAACTTCCCGTTTTTCAAAAGCTTCTTGTAGTAAATCGTCAGCTTCTAATTCGTCGAAAAGTTGTTGTGCTTCTTGTAAGCGTGCATGAATAATGGGATGCTTAGGTGAAAAAAGTACGCAACAGTCTTCATATGGCAAAATAGATGTTTCATAGGTTCCAATTTGAACTGAAGTTTCAATTATCTCTTGCTTATCCAAACCAACTAAAGGACGAATTAGGGGGATATTACAAGCACTTTCTGTAACAGCCATGTTTTCAACCGTTTGGCTTGCAACTTGACCTAAGCTTTCTCCAGTAATTAAACTTTTTGCCCCAAGACGTTCAGCTAAAATGCAAGCTACCTTCATCATACACATTCTAAGAAGCAATGTAGACCATTCTTCAGGACTTTTTTGTTTTATGCGCATTTGTACATCGGTAAAAGGAATAACATTTATATGAGTTTCTACACCATATCGGGCTAAAATTGCCGCTAAATCTTCAACTTTTTTTTGAGCTTCATCTGAAGTGTAGGGATATGCATGAAAATAAATACATTCAATTTTCATACCTCGACGTAACATTCTGTAACCGGCAACAGGTGAGTCTATACCACCCGATAAAAGAAGTAAGCCTTTTCGACCTGTTCCTACCGGTAAGCCTCTACAGCCTTTATGAGCGTCTGAATACACAAAGCATCGCTCTCTTACCTCTATAGTTATAGTTAAATCAGGCCGGTGAACATCTACTGCTAAAATTCCCTGAGAGTAAACTTCACTTGAAGCTTCTCTACAAATTTCGTATGAGTTCATAGGAAATGTTTTTTGACTACGTCTTGCTTCAAGCTTAAATGTTCTTGCTCCCATTTCTTTTCCAATAAGAGCCTCTTTCATTACAGCTTCACGAATGGAATCAATATCTTTTTCGCACACTCGAGTTTTTGCCCAACCAGTAATACCGATAAGGTACTTTAAGGCATACTCAACGGCAGCGCATGCAGACTCTTCACAATCAATATACATTCTTCCCGCACGTAAGGTTACCTTTGTCCCAAGTCCTTTTAGAGAGTAGCGTATATTTTTAAGAAGTTGTTTTTCAAATAATTTAATATTTGAGCCTTTAAGTGTTAATTCACCAAGTTTTGCAAGATATGTTACATTCATACCCGTATTTTATACTTTTTTTGTATTTAAATCTACAAAAATTGTGAATTTTTTCTTTGACAGAATTTGAAAATGTGTGGTATAATGTTGCTATGAAAAATTCACATATTGTATATCCAGATTTAAAAAACGCTGATAAAACCTTACCGGTTAATCTTGCATTACTTATTCGCTCTAGAGCTATAGAGTGTCCAGATGTGGTTGCCCAAGCATCTAAAGATGAAAACGGCAAATTCGTATATTATACTTACAAGCAATTATATGATAGCGTAATTGCCATGGCTTTAGCCTTTAAAAGTATTGGAATAGAGAAGGGTGCCCACGTTGCATTTATTTCCGATAATCGAAAAGAGTGGCTTGTAACAGACTTTGCAATTCTTTCACTTGCAGCAGCAGACGTTCCTCGAGGGACTGACTCAACAGGAACTGAAATTCGCTATATTATTTCTTTTTCTGAATGTACTCATGGTGTGTTTGAAAATATGGCACAATTTGATAAAGTGCTTGAGGGGGTAAAAGAAGTTCCACTTTTAAAAACAGCAGTTTTATTTGATGGTTGGTCAGATGAAAACGCTGCAAAAGCAAAAAAAGCAGGAATTACCTTATATAGTTATGAGCAATTAATGAATAAGGGATTAGAAATTGGTCTTGAAAACAAAAAAGAAATTGAAAATATTGCGGACTCAATTAAAGGTGAAGACTTAGCTACTATTATCTTTACTTCAGGTACTACAGGTGTTCCTAAGGGTGTAATGCTTTCACATAGAAATTATCTTTGTCAATGCGAAGTAATAAGGGGTGTTCTTCCTGCAAAACCAGGGGAAACATGGCTTTCTGTACTCCCTGTGTGGCATAGTTTTGAAAGATTTATCCAATATTCAACCGTGACATTTAAGAACTGCATCGCTTACTCAAAACCAGTAGCAAGCGTAATGCTTAATGACTTTGCTGTTATTAAACCTGAATGGATGTGTGGTGTGCCTCGTCTTTGGGAAGCTCTTGCACAAGGCATTTTTAGGTCAATGAAAAAAGATGGTGGTGCAAAATTAAAACTATTTAATTTTTTTATTGGGGTAGGGAAGAAATACACTGTTGCAAAAGAACATGTACGTGGACATATTCCGCAGTATAAAAAACGCTCAAGAGCACTTGATTTCTTAAAAGGAATTATTCCATTTATTTTATTAAGTCCATTAGACGCGCTAGGTGACAAACTTATTTTTAGTAAAATTAGAGCCAAACTTGGTGGTCGCATGGTTGCAGCTATTTCAGGTGGTGGTGCACTTCAACCAAATACAGACCTTTTTTATAGAGCAATTAAATTTAAACTATTAGAAGGATACGGAATTACCGAAGCAGCACCGGTTCTTTCAGTTCGTGATGTAAATACGCCACGCCCTGGTTGTGTTGGTGTTGTTTACCCATGTTCTGCAATTAAAGTTGTAGCTGAAAAAGAAGGAAAAATTATTGATGGTATTGGACTTCCTCCAGGAGAAAAAGGATTAATTCTTGCAAAAGGTGACCAAATTATGATGGGTTACTATAAGCGAGATGATCTTACAAAAGAAGTTGTAGACGAAGATGGTTGGTTAAATACTGGGGATCTTGGTATGTTAACTTACGATAATGAAATAGGTATTACAGGGCGAGCAAAAGATACTATCGTATTACTCGGTGGTGAAAATATAGAGCCTGCAGCAATTGAAAGTACATTGGTAATAAGTGAATATATTGAAACCCCTGTAGTTTTAGGTCAAGATCAAAAATATCTTGGAGCACTCATAGTTGCTCACAAAGATAACGTAGAAGCATATGCAAAAGAAAATAATATTGCCTATGATAGTTATGAAAAACTTTTAGAAACAAAAGAAATTATTTCTCTTATAAGAGGCGAACTTGATGCACTTATTGTAGAAGAATCAGGATTTAGACCATATGAAAGAATTTCAAAATTTGCAATTCTTTCTGAGAGTTTTCAAGTTTCAAAAGAATTATCTGCAAAACAAGAAATGATGAGACATAAAATTGTAGAAATCTACAAAGATAAAATAGATCCATTGTTTTCTTAATTGTAGTAGATATATTTGAAAAGAGCGGCAGTTTTGCCGCTTTTTTTGTAAAATAATATATTATAATTACTTCCCATAATGTATATTCTGTCTACCAATACATAGTAAATTACCCTTTTCTCCTATAAAAACAGTATTTGTACTAAAAAATGTCTACTATTTTAAACATCTTAAATCAATTTCTATAACTATAAAAGCCTAATTAAGATAAAACTTAATTAGGCTTTAGACGTTTTTTTTATAAAATAGTATTTAATTTATGGTAGTTTTTTTCCGTTTGCAAGATATAATTCATACCATTCTTCTCTTGTAAGCATAACATTAAGTGCTTCATTAATTTGTTGTAAGCGTTTTTGATTTGTTGTTCCTACAATGGGTTGAATATTTGCAGGATGTCGTAATATCCATGCAATAGCTATAGCAGAGTTTGTAACATTATATTTTTCTGCAAGTTCATCCAACTTTTTATTTAATTCAGGAAATTTTTCATTTTCAATAAATACACCTTCAAACTGACCATATTGAAACGGTGACCATGCTTGAATTCTAATATTGTTCAATCTGCAATAATCGAGTACAGAACCATCTCTATTAATCCCTACACTATTTTGCATGTTAACATTAAGTCCTGCATCAATCATACCGCTTTCAGTGATGCTGAGTTGAAGCTGATTTATTACAATTTCATCATTACAATACTTGTTTAATAATTCAATTTGATAAGGATTTGAATTACATACACCAAAAATTTTTACCTTTCCGGATTTTTTTAATTGATAAAAAGCTTCGGCTACTTCTTCCGGTTCTACAAGTGCATCTGGTCTGTGTAAGAGTAAGCTATCGATAGATTCTACATTTAATCTAGTTAGGCTTTCTTCTACAGATTTTAAAATATGATCTTTTGAAAAATCAAAGCACACTCCGGGACGTATACCACATTTTGTTTGGATGAACATTTTCTCTATCATAGATGGATCATCTTTTACTGCTTCTGCAAAACGCTCTTCACTTTTAAACTTACCATAAATATTGGCATGGTCTATAAAAGTAATGCCTAAGTCTAATGATGTTTTTAATAGATTGTGTATATCTTTTGTTTCCATGGATGCAATTCTCATGCACCCTAGCCCCAATGTAGATACTTCTTGATTGTTTTTTCCAATCTTTACTGTTTTAGTATTCATGTGATTTCCTTATTTTTGCGCTAGCTTTTCTTGGTGAACATAGTAATCTGTAATGTATTCGCTAACTCGTTTGTCAATTCGTGCAAGATTTAGTCCATATGCTAATTCCCGCAATTTTGGTTCTAGACTTTTTTGAAAGTCAATAAATTCTTTGTTATTTGAACCAAGCTTTTCTCTCATCATTGTTTCTCTTGCAAAAATTGCAGATAACCTTGCTTCTAATGATGCTCTGTGTATTGAGTGTGCTTGCATCATTAATGTTGCAGCATTAGTTTTTTCTGCAGGACTTGACTCACCTTTTGCATCAAGCTCTTGTTGTGCTTTTTCAGCTTTTGCAAGTTTTGCTGCATACTCTGCTTCAGAAACATCTGCACGCTTTTCTTCACTTTCAACTTCTTCTAAAGTAACACATTCAGGAATTGTATAAGCGGTAAAATCTGCTTTTGTTGTTGCAGTATTATGTAAGTAAAACTCACTATTATTTACTGTGTTTATTAGTTTTTCAATTGAATTTGAAGTTTCAAAACGAATTGTAAAAATTTCTTTTGCTACAAGTGTAATAGTTATTTTTCCATCAACTACAGCAATTTCATCTTTTTTAGATTCATAAGGTGTAGATACAAAAACCTTATTAGCAAATGGAAGTGATATTTCATCTGTTGTTATGCCATTATTAGGATTGTAGATACGAAGAATAATATCGTTTCCATCCTCTGAACATTTTAGTGCAGATAAGTGGAATTTTCCATTTTTTATTGTTACAAAGTCATCTTTTTTAATCCCACTATGAATTGTATTTGTTACCGTTAATGCAGGAGTAACAAATGATGTTGTTATGCTATCTAATTCCTTACTATCTGGGCTTGATGAAAGAGAACAAAATCCATAATTGAATGTCATATCTCTTAAACACTGTGCGCCCGGCGTTAACATTTCAGGTCCTGCATCTCCAATTCTTGTATTTAAGTCAAATCGAGCAAGCCAACCTAAAGATCTAAAAAGTGTTAGAGCTATGGTGTTTTTTTCTGTAAGAACTTCATATTCAGGTAGTCCTTCATTTAGAACTGCTGCAGTAACTTTTTCATCTGTTAATGCACAAAAATCACGTTGTGGATATTGAGTTATAGGAATACACTCTCTTGCACCTATAATAATGCGTTTTACATTTTCAGGTATAGAATCATTATCAAATGTTGGAGGTACTATTGGATGTTGTGTTACGTCGAATTGTGTTTGTGCATATGAAACATCAGTTTTTATGTCAGTTGGGAATAATACTCTAATTCGGTGGTCTCTACAAGTATTTCTAATTTGAGTTTCAAAACGAAGTACAGGATCATTTTTTGTAAGTGTTACTGTTGTAACGATAGGAACTGCATTTGTTTTGGAACTTCTCTCAGATCTACTGTCTGTAGCTAAACTCATTGGGATATCCCAAACTCTTTCAATAGTAAAAATAGTTTGAACGTCACCTTTGATAACAGAAATATTTGCATCAAGTCCGATTGTTGTCAATGGCGTGTCATTTGGAATAAATGAGTAGTTATATTCATCGCCATTATCTGCCATATTTTCCAAAGCTCCTACAGCTTTATATAATTTTCCATTTACTTTATCAGTAATATCAAATGTACCATCAGGAAGGCAGGTTACTGATAAATATTCATTTTCAGCGCTCATGTCAGTACTTTCAGAGCATCCTGTATTTTCTCCTTTATAGAGAGCAACACTTTCAGAACTCATTGGTGCCATTGTAATTAATGTGATAATTCCACCATCACATTGTTGAGACTCACAAATATTTCCTTTAGTATCTTTAACCGTTACACTAGAATTCCCTGAGTATGGTAAAAATACGCTTATAGTTCGCTCTATTGCCATCGTGTTAAATACAGTGAATACAGCCTCGCTCCCTTCAAACATACTTGTATCAGCGCCTTGAGCCAATGCATTTGCTGCATTTTTTGTCATTTCATCACTGAGACTTTGTGTCAGTTCAAAGCGCTCTTCCATGTCATAATGTACATCATCTACACTTACCGCACAAATACTATCATGTGGATGATTTTTTAGAAGGAGCTTCCAAGATTGATCCATTTTTTCGTGAGGATATTCTGTCCCATATAGTGTTGTAGCCATTGCTGATAAAGGCTCAGCATAACTTTCAAGCTGTCTTTGTGCAACGTAATTTGAAAGTTTTAAGTACATGCGTGCTGAAAGAATTCCTGGGAAAACAGAAATAAAACGACCACTGTATAATGCTCCATGTAATTGTTGTAGTTTTCCTCTTCCTTGAACTAGGGCATCCATGTATTCATCAGGAGAACTTTGTTTAATAATATAGTTTTTAAAATCTGCTTTACCATTTTCAATGAATGGTAAAATATCATCCGGTTGCATTTCTTGATCATACCCATTCATTAAAAGAATGTTGCCTGTTGTTGCGAACGGAGCAATTTTTTCAACTTCATTTTGAATTCTGTCATAGATAATTTCTGGATAGTCTGCTAAGTGCATTGCATTTCTATAGCTACTTAAAAGATAGCTACATACAGCAGTTGTTCCATCTGCCCCTACCCACTCAAACTCACTGTTTAAGTTAAATGGATCAAGTTCAACACCTCTCCAAACTACAATACCTTTCATATCAAATTGTTTGTGTAGTTGTGGTGCTTGTGAAATTTGCCCAAAACTATCAAGAATCCACCCTGTCTTTGTTCCACCACAGAGCTCTTCTGACATATTTTTACCTATAAGTAGGTTTCTTACCAATGATTCACCACTTACAAGTTGCCAGTCTGGCTGAAGATAATATGGTCCAATTATTAGTTGGCCACGTTTTGCATAGCCTTTTACTCTTTCTTTAAACTCATCTACATTTTTTCCAAGCTTTTCAAGTTCAATGTAGCAATCATCAAGCATAGAAGTTTGCCCATCTAAAACAAATTTGTATGATGAGTTTTGATCCATTCGTTCAAATAATCCTTCAAAAAAAGGTGGTAACCATTCATTTACATATTTACTGTTAATGTACCATTCTCTATCCCAGTGTGTATGTGAAATAATGTGTCCTGTTTGTTTTTTTTCCATAATAATTTCCTTATATATTTAATTTTGTACTTGTGAGTTATATTTATCTACTAAATCATTTATGAGCCTAATTCTCTCAATATCGCCAGTAGATGCAATTTCATCTGAAATTCCAAGTATTACATTCGGTGCAAAAAGTTTAATAACTTCTTCTGCTTGCTCTAAGAGCTCATCTTCTGTATACATTGGGTCAAACATTAAAGCAGATACGCCATCAATTAGGAACATATCACCTAAGGCTTCTTTTACTTCATGTAGTTCTACATCACCTTGCGGTTTTGGTGTTATGGCTTCAATCGCATCTAGATTTGTTTGTTTTGCATATTTTAAGAAGTTTTTAGTGTCTCCATCCCAGTGTGCTGAAACAAATTTATCTGCTTCGTGTAGCTTTGCTGTTCGTTCATGATATGCTGGTAGTACGTAGTCTTCAAACATTTGCTCATTAATAATTCCGCAGTGTATATTATCACCAAAGTTTATTATATCTACAGGTGAATTGTTTACAACTTCTATAAGCTTCATATGGTTTCGATTTAATGATGCAAAGTATTCTTTAACAAGATCTTCATAATCATAAAGAGCAAATACCCCCTCTTCTACTCCCATATCATTAATAAATAACCCTTGAATATTTACTCTTGGAAGATATATAGTTGGTGCACACATAGTTCCCCAAATAGCATCTACTTCATTATGTATATCGTTATCAAATTTCCATGTTGAATTATCTTCTAACCACATTGCAGTTTTCATATCTTCTTCATTGCAAATACGCCATTTTAGTCTATGTTCACGTGGAACTTTTTCAACGTATCGAGTAATTTCGGTAAGTTTTCCAACAGGAGTTTCAATAACATGCTCTGTATCAAGTTCATTGAGTTTATTTTTGTATCGTCTTACACCTTCAGGATCTACTCGTACAAATGCTTTATTATACTCAAGATAGGGTCTTGCAGAACACTCTAAATCTTTATAAATCTCATGTGGTTCTTTTCCTTGATATCGCGGAGGTAGTGGAATTCCTGCAGCCATACGATCATCATACCAGCATCCAATTCGAGGCTGCCAAATTATTTTCCCATTTGCTTGTTTTTTTGTAACATCAATATGTAGCTGTCTTAAGTTTGTACTCATTTTCTTCTCCTTAAGAAAATTCTAAAAAAGTCACCATGTTTACTGTTGTAACCAGGATGACTTTTATTGTGTTTAATATTTACCGTATTTCTCTACAGCATGTATCATTGCCACAATATTCTCTGGTGGTATGCCATGTTGAATATTATGAACTGCAGTAAACACAAATCCACCGTCTTTACCAAATATTTCAATATTTTTCTTGATATGTGCATCAACCTCTTCCGGAGTTCCTTGTGGAAGAATGTACTGCGTATCTACTCCACCACCCCAAAGAATCATGTCTTTACCGTACTTTTCTTTAATCATAAGAGGATCCATACCGTCTGCAGCTATTTGTATAGGGTTAACAATATCTACACCCATTTTTACAAAACTATCGTACAAAGTATGAACAGAGCCACAACTATGAAAAAAAGCTTTTGCATTAGAATTTGCATGTAGAACGTCTGTTACTTTTTTATAGTTTGGTTCATACAAAGCTGCAAAAGTTTCAGGATTATAAAATGCATTTTTTTGAGTACCGAAGTCAGATGTTGACATAACAATTATGTCAATGTTACTTCCTACTGCTTCTAGATACATTTTTAAATTTACAATAGCTTGTTCAGCATATACACTTAACATATCATTTGCATATTCTGGTTCAAGTGAAGTTACCATCATCCACTGAGTAAAAGGATGTTTTGCAAAGTCTCCAGAAGTTCCTAAGTTACATTTTATAAATTCACCTGCTACTGCATAGTCGGTGTAGTCATGGAGTGCTTTTGCTCTTATTTCAAGTATTTTTAATTCTTCTTCCGTGTATAAAGGAATTGATTTTCTAAACTCTTCAGCATCAGTAAACTCAATATCAGCCATTAAGTCAACTTCACGAAGCATTTTATCAAAATATAAGCCACCCTGAGGCATCTTTGCAACCATTGCACCTGTATTATCTCTAAGACAAATTTCACCTCTATCATCAATATAGGTGTCAAATGATCCTGGAACTAATACTTCATTGTTATTTTGTGTTTTCCAACTTTTCCAGTTTTCATTTCTGTAACCAAAACTTGTTGCGGGGTTTTCAAGTGGAATAACATCGCTTTTTAGCCAATTTCGCATGTTTCCTTCTACTCGTGTGAGTAGCTGGTACTGATCATACACTTTTGGCATTTCGCAATCGAAACCTAAGTATCGTGCAAGTTCCAAATACATGTCAACGTGCATACCTGTTAGTAAGGTTCCCCCAATATCGGTTGGAATTCTATCAGGTATTTTTCTGTTAATTACCGCTTGTATACGCTCTCTGGGTGTCATACATTATCCTTTTTATGTTGTACTATTTAAATCTTCTTGTGCATTAAATGCAAACATTTTTCCGTCTTTTGGCTTTAGAAATACTTTTTCATCAATGCCAATGGTACATTCTGTGTCTACTCTAACTGTTACTAGTGTTTTTCCAACTTCAACTGCGATGAAGTCTTCACTACCTAGAGTTTCTCTTA
>CAYJJW010000024.1:0-6665 GCA_964370555.1 uncultured Treponemataceae bacterium
ATGCATTTAAAAACATGGTTATCAACCATTACCTTACCGATGAGCAAAAAGAAATTGAACTTCGCTTAAGTGAAGAATCAATATATGAAATGTCAAAAAAAATTCCCCTAAAGAATTTAACAGAGCATGTAAATACAGATTTAGAAACATACTTAGGATTTTTTACTGAAGAAAAAATTGCCCTTATTGATGCAACATATGCACGTTTTTCTATGTTTGTAGATTTCTGTAATTTTGATTATTATTTTTTATTACGAAAATTTGATTCATCAATCCAAGAAGATAATTATACTTATGTGCCTCATTTTACACCTATCAGAGCAGAGTACATAATGGAAGACTTAAAAGAATTTATCGATGTTGCTTGGAAAATTCCTTTTGACTCAGCTTGGACACATGTTTTCACTGTTATGAAAGAATCTATGGGGAATCAACCACTATCATTGCAAGTATGGAACAAAATAATGCAACGCCTCAGAAGGTTTCGAACCTTAGGTGTATTTGAAATGATTATTCAACTCATATCTAAAGACCCTAGTTATCAAGCTGTAATTACTGAAACAACCCATAATGTTATCGATGCCCAAATAACGGCAGTAAAAAATGGAGCAGAAACCGCATTAAATAAAGTAAAGCTTGAACAAAAAAGTTCAAAAATTGATGATTTGCTTTCGACAATTTTTGGAACAACTTCTGTAGTTCGCCTAAAGTATTATAGCGATGATGCGACGCAAATGTTTCAAAAAAAATCACTGGCCGGATACGCCTATGCTGCCCCTCTCAATTATCTTAAAGCATTTTTAAATGATTATTATAAAAAGAACGTGCGCGAATTTGCTGACTTAGTATTAATTAGAGGTCAATGGGTTTCTTCAACATTGGCATCGCCTATGTCCGATACATATCATCAATTATTAAACTTATCTGAAAAAATTACTGAATTTGATGAAAACTTAGGAGATGAGGGAATTTCCGGCACTAAGATTAAAACATATTTTGCAAGAGCTGACAGAGATCGTGAAGCAAAAAACATACTGAAAACGCTCATTAAAGATACTAATGAAGCAGCCCAAACAATGCTTGTCGATGCAACCAGAAACCTTGTTGTTGTTGCAAAGCACACGAAAATGCTCTTAGAAGACATTGAAAAGAAAAAACCGGAGCTAATTATTAACTGGGCTGAGCTCACTCATTTTGCAGAGCGTCCTATAAAAGAGCAAGGTGTTGATGTGTATAAAAAAATATTCCACTTTGTTAGCCTTATGAAGTTTTTCTTATCAAAGGATGATGAAGAATAAAAAAATCCCAATTCGCATTGAATTGGGATTTTTTTTACCTTGTAGGCAAATCGTAATTTTTTAGAATACTTTTACAACTTCCCCATTTGGAAAGTTTTCTTCAATATATTTTGATATTTCTTCGCTTTGCAATGCTTCAACCAAAGCTACAACTCTTTCGTCTGTTTCCATACCTTCTTTTACGGTAATAATATTTACATACGGTGAATCAGCCCCTTCAACAAACAAACCGTCTTTTGCAGCACTTAATCCTGCAGGAATTGCATAGTTACCATTAATAACTGCAATGTCTACATCTGCCAATACTCTTGGTAGTGATGCTGCTTCAATTTCATGAAACTCTAAAGCCCTAGGATTAAAAATTATATCCAATGGTGTTGCAGTAATACCTGCTTCTGCATTTAACTCAATAAGCCCTGCTGATTGAAGTAATAATAATGCACGACCTTCGTTAGTAGGATCATTAGGAATAGCAATAGTTGCACCATTTTCTAAGTCATCTAAACTGTCAATAGAACTTGAATACATTGCAATAGGTTCAATATGAATCCCACCTGCATTAACTAAGCTATAGCCTCTTTCTTCGTTAAAAGAATCCATATATGGGCTGTGTTGAAAGAAGTTTGCATGAATTTCTCCACTTTCAACAGCTTCATTTGGAGTTACATAATCAGTAAACTCAATGATTTCAAGCGTAATGCCTTGTTTTGCTAAATCATCTACTACAAGCATGAGCATTTCTGCATGAGGAACAGGGGTTGCTCCAACTTCAAGTACTGAGCCATCATCTTCTTTTGCACCACCTGCAAAAAGAACGCCAACAAAGGTAAGTGCAATAAGTATTGCAAATAGTTTTTTCATTTTAAACTCCATAAGAATAAAAATATTTATCGGTAGGGCATACTGCCCAAAACCTACATCGTTAGCGCTTCTTTAATAAAGAAGCGCTTATTTTAGTGCCTATTAATTGCACAACTTCAACTAATAATAAAATTACAACTACAGAAGCAATCATAACATCAATTCTAAATCGTTGATATCCAAACCTAATTGCAAGGTCTCCTAAGCCGCCCCCGCCAATAGCTCCTGCCATTGCAGAATAACCGATTAAATTTATAATCGTAAGTGTTGCTCCTGCTACAAGAGAAGGAAGCGCTTCAGGAATAAGTACTTTTAGTATAATTTGAAATGTAGTAGACCCCATAGCTCTTGCAGCTTGAACAACTCCGGGGTCAACTTCTTTTAATGACGTTTCAATAATACGTGCAACAAATGGAGCTGCAGCAATAGATAACGGCACAATAGTGGCACTGGTTCCTATACTTGTACCTATGATTATTCTTGAAAGTGGAAATAATAAAATCATTAAAATAATAAAAGGAAAAGAACGAACAACGTTTACAACTCGAGTTAATATCATATATAAAACAGGGCGAGGTTTTATACCACCAACCGGATCTGATATACATAATAACACCCCTAACGGTAAGCCCATGAGTATTGAAAAAAATGCAGATATAAATACCATTATTAAAGTTTCCGCTGTTGCTTCGCCAACGAGGCTACATAATGCTTGAAAATCAATCACTCTTTTTTCCTCCTTCTGCAGTTTTTTCAACGACAACACCATTGTTTGACAGCCATGTTAATGCATCTTCTATGTTCGATGTATCTCCCATAATATCGGTTATCATTGTACCGATATTTTTGCTAGGTAAATGTTGAATACCTCCGGCTCGTATATTAAAATCTACATTAAATTTCTTTGTTGCTTGACTTAAAAGAGGAGCCCCCGTTGACTGTCCGATAAAGCGCAATGTGTATTCACCACCATCATCAGACCATCGCACAAGAGAACCTGATTCACTTAAAGAATCTTTAGATACAAAAGGTTCTGCTGCAATGAGATTTGAAAGGAATCCTTTTGTAACACTCGACTTTGGACGAGCAAAAATTTCATCGACATATCCGTGTTCAACAACATTTCCATCATCAAGAACCGCAACTTGAATACAAGCATCTCTAACCACTTCCATCTGATGTGTAATCATTACAACAGTTAAATTCATTTTCTTTTGAATATCACTTATTAATTGCAAAATTGCTTGCGTAGTTTCGGGATCTAGAGCGCTTGTTGCCTCATCACAAAACAGTATATCGGGCTTATTCGCTAATGCTCTTGCAATGGCAATTCGTTGTTTTTGTCCACCTGAAAGAGTACTTATAGGAGCTGCGTATCTATCACTTAAGCCAACTAATTCTAATAGTTCTAAAACCCTCTCCTTAATTTTTGCTTTTGGCATACCTACAATTTCAAGAGGATAAGCAATATTTTCCCCTGCAGTTCTTGAACTAAAAAGGTTAAAATTTTGAAAAATCATTCCAATTCTGCGCCGGTGTGTAATTAAATCATGCTTTGATAAGGAATCAACTTTATCATTATTATAATAAATATCCCCCGAATCTGCTTTTTCTAAAAGACTTATAAGCCTTACAAGCGTAGACTTACCGGCTCCACTTCGCCCAATAATACCATAAATGGTATTTGAAGGAATTGTTAGCGAGATATTTTGTACTGCATGAACATCCCCTGAAGAACCTGTATATGTTCTATTAAGAGAATTTAAGCGTATTTCCATGAAAATGAGCTCCTTACTATCTGCGTGCAGAATACATTATTTTTGCATATTTTTCCTATAAAGTCAATTAATTTTTATGGTATAATGTAATCCGTTTTACAGTAAACCATTTGACACAATAGCACACAATATATATAATAATGTCATTCTTAGCAATTTTATTCTTTTAAGGAGAAAAAATGAAAAAAATTATTATTGCAAGTATTATTTTAGTACTTACTACAGGATTTGTTTTTTCACAAGAGCAAGTACCAGGATTTTCTAACACCGTGTATACCAGCGTAGGAACATTTGATCGTTTTGGTGCAACAACCGAAGAAGCTAAGTTTTTAGGATTTGTTGATTATTTTTCTGCAAATGTTAAAGCAGACGGAATTACCGTAGCAGGAGACATTGCTGTATTGGCACTTCCTGGCGGAACAAATTTTTCTGCAAGCGTGTTATCATCTAACTTCAATGCAGTTATGACACCTATTGCAAATTTAAACTTTGCAGTTGGAACAAACCTTGATTGGTCTGTAGGTCCAAAACCTTTTTCAGGCCCTGATTATGCTGCATATGAATTACCTGAATATGCAGGTTTAGTAACACCATCAGGTCGAGATGAGAACAACAATGTTTATGCTGGAAAAAGTTACATAGATTTAGTGCAAAATACTTTTGCTGACAGAGCTGTAGCTGTACGTTATTCTTTTGAAGATGTTCTACAACTCGGATTTGCATTAAACGATGGTAATGAAACCGGTATTGGAGCAAAGGCAGACTTTGATGTATTTACTTTAGGATTTGCATACAATGGCTCATTCAAAAACTCAAACAGCAACATCTATGTAGGGTCAAGCATCTACACTGTTGAAGGTTTTGATATTGATGTATGGTCAAACTTTAACATTGAAAAAAATGTTAGCGTTGGTGGACGCTTACTTTTTTACAGAAATGCATTTCGTTTAATTCCTGAAGTAACTATGACTTTCTGGGAAGGTGACACAGTTGGTAACTCTACTTATTTAGCATTTGTTGCTGAAATGAGTATAACCGATGAAATTTTAGCAGGAATAAACACAAGTTTAGGTTTAGGTTCAGATCCTAACACAAAAAGTGACAGCATTGATGGCGGGTCTCGCTTAAACATTATGCCTCATCTTGTTTGGAACTTAACAAAAAATCATAGATTATCTTTTGCTCTTAACATTGTTAACATTTGGGATCAAGGAGATAAATCAGATTTATATTGGAATGTTCCAATCTCTTGGAAAGTACTATTCTAATATTTGTATAGCGTAAATAAAAAACCAACAAGCAAAAGCCTGTTGGTTTTTTTTATGTGTTTTATTCTTCCGGCTGTAAACCGGGAACAAAATACTCTTCAGGAAGTTTTGAAGGCCTTCCCGTATTGGAATCAACACAAGCCCATCTAACGGTAGCTTCTGCACAAACAGTTCCATCTTTTTTTCTTACCGTTTGACTAAACTCTCCTGATATTTTTTTAAGTTTTGTAGGTTTTACCTCAATATATAGCCAATCATCAAGAACAGCAGAAGCTTTATATTTTATATCAATTTCAGTAACATACATATGATAGCCCGCAGCCACAACAGCCTTGTAGTTAAAACCAATAAGGTGTAAATATTGCATCCTTGCATGTTCAAGGTAATTTAAATATACTGCATTATTTACATGATTGTATGAGTCACACTCATAACCTCTAACTTGTAATTCAATTACTTGAGTCATAGTCTCTCCTATTTTAACACAGAATCTACCAGTGTTTTGAATTCTTTATTTACGTTTTCATTTTTTACTTCTAAATCTTTTGGAATAACAAAAATTCCCGATTCTTCAACAATAGTATCAACATCTACACTTTCTAATTCAACTATTTTATCTTGTGAGGTAAAAAATTTATGTACAAGACTATATGCACTTTCTTCTAGCATTTCTACAACACTAGAACTGTCATCCTCGTCAATCTCGACAGATGATTCATCCAAATTATTTTTTTCCTCATCAGAATCATCATCAAGATGAGAAAAATCCATAGAAGAAATACTAAAGTCCATATCGCCAAAATAATCTTCAACATGTTCTGTATCAAGTTTACGTATCGATTTTTCACCGATAACCATATCTTCTTTGAATAAGTCATTTACCGTATCTTCTAAAACGGAACTTTCACTACTATTAGGCTCAGAAATTTCGGCCCCAACTTCTTCAAGAGTTTCAATTTCTTCTAAAGGTTCAAGATCCTCTACATCTTCAAGAGTTTCAACTTCTTCTAAAGATTCAATAGATTCTACTTCATCAAGTTCTTCAAGTTCTTCAACTTCTTCTAAAGATTCAATAGATTCTACTTCATCAAGTTCTTTAGACTCTTCTATAGTTTCGACAACATCTATTTCATTGATAACTTCACTTGAAGATTCTTCAGTGAGAGGTTCTGAGTCTTCCATGTTTTGTTGTACTGTTTGAGCTCCTGCTTCTTCAAGCTCCTCAACTTCAAACATGTCATCGTCATCTAAAGAATGTACTATATTACTATTTTCTATTTTACCAGTTTTTACAAACTCTACAGGTTTATTAGGTTCTTCGACCTCATCAAGTTCTGCAACTTCATCTAGTTCTTCAACCTCGTCTAGCTCTTCAACTTCATCTAGTTCTTCAACCTCGTCTAGCTCTTCAACTTCATCAAGTTCCTCAACTTCATCAAGTTCCTCAACTTCATCAAGTT
>CAYJJW010000024.1:6765-19296 GCA_964370555.1 uncultured Treponemataceae bacterium
CTTCAACTTCATCAAGTTCCTCAACTTCATCAAGTTCCTCAACTTCATCAAGTTCTTCGACTTCATCAAGCACATCAACTTCTTCAAGTTCTTCAACTTCATCAAGTTCTTCAACTTCATCAAATTCTTCAACTTCATCAAGTTCCTCAACTTCATCAAGTTCCTCAACTTCATCAAGTTCTTCGACTTCATCAAGCACATCAACTTCTTCAAGTTCTTCGACTTCATCAAGTTCTTCAACTTCATCCAAGGTATCAGCATCGTCAATAATATCAATTTCTTCAACGTCGTCAAGTGTTTTAAGAGCTTGAACTTTAGGAAGAGCCGCAACCGGAGCTTTTTGAACTTCAACATTATCAGACGAAGCTATGGCATTAACGACAATATTTCCGCTTGAAAGAATCTGCTCAAGCATTTTTTTAATTTCATCAGTAGAAGCTCCACCAATTTGTGTTTGAGCGGGAGCAGCATTTTTCCCCACAGCAGCCATTATTTCATCCCAACTCTTGTCTAGGATGTCAGTAACTTCAGCCTCATATCGCTTACCGCGTCGACCTAAGCTCTTTTTAATGCCCGATGCAACTTCATCTTTTCTTCTACTTATATTTGTGGAAACAGTATTCCAATCTACATCTTCTTTATTTACAAGATATTCATTAATAAGTGAAAACTGAAAGCGTTTAATTCTATCTCTAATAATAACGATGTCATCTTGTTTTGCATTAAAAATTAAAAAGATTACAAGATATGAAGTAATAAAAATACAAACTAATAACAAGATTTTTACTGCATCTGGGAAAACAAAAAGACTTTCGCTGTACCAGTGAGCAATTTGAATACCATCTATAGCTTTGTCTACTAACAACAATAAGCTATCAGTATCTGAAATAGAAACTAAACGATTTAATCCCGATTCTATAGTTTCAAGCGAAGTGTTAATTGTTTCAATTAATTGTTCTTGTCCTGTGTTTGGGAGCCCCATCAATAAAATAGGACTTTCCATTGTACCAACTATAATTGGTGTTTCAGAAACGCGTATTAAATTTTGGCTAATTAATTCTTGAGAAAAATCAAAAATTGTAGTATAGAATACGACGGTTCCCCTATACACATCAAGACTATCATAAAAAGGAAAACTATACAAAACAAGATCAGAGTCTACATCAAAAATAATTCTCGCTTCAGATTCTTGAGGAGATTGCACCAAATCATAGGGCATTACATCTAAATCACTATATAACCTATAAGAAAGGGCAGTTGCACTCTGTTGTAAAATATCATCATCAAAAGTACTGTAATGAAGCCGTCTTCCATCACTTTCAATAATTCGTATTCCTAACAAAGAAGGAAACTTCAGCATTAGTTCCCCTGCTGCATTTACTCTTCCTTCAATAGCTTCTGTTACTTGGGTAGCGGCAAAACTTTGCTTTACAAACTCATTTGTAACAAAATCTTCATTAAAAGTATTTTTTGATTCTTGTAATTGCGAATCAAAAAGATTTGTAATAGTTGAAAGATTCGATTCTAAGTTACGAACCATAGCAGGTTGGTAAAAACGTGTTTCAATAACTGTAAATAAGCCTGAAAACGCAACAACAGTAAAACCTGCAAAAATGAGAACTGAACTTAATAATGTTACGGCAATCTTTTGTCCCGAAGTCACGCAATCTCCAAAAAATTATTACGGTAAACACACTTTACCCTATTTAGTTATCGGCATATTAGTTAAAGCTCTTGAATACATAATGATAACAGTGTACACTAAAACTATGAAGATATTGGATAAAATATTCATAGTAATTGCCTCTTGTATAATAATTACGATAGTTTTTGCAACTGCAATTGCCTTTGTTTCAGGAAGTGCAAATCCCGGGGGTAGTTTACGCTCACAAGACCCTTCTCCACAAAGAATAACAAGTTCTTCAAATAATAAAACACAGGTTTACTCTCAAATAGGAACACTACGTTGTAGCTCGGCAGATGATCCTTCAATACCAATCGTTGTAAGTCCATACTTTCCCTATCCTAGCGATGATAAAGCATTTTATGAAGAACTTTTTAAGAAAAATCAACGATTACGTATGCTCGTTCGTAATTGTTTTGAAGTGTACACAAGAGAAGAACTTCTGTCAATTGGCGAAGATGCATTAAAAGAAAAGTTACTGGAAAGCATAAATGCAGAATTGGTATTAGGAAAAATAACTGAAATATATTTTGCAGAATACATTTTTTTAGAATAACTGCAACTTCTTAGTAATATATAGTGTCTAAACTAGCAAGAACACATTTGGAGGTTTATATGAGTGAAACACTCGTGCCGGCAGCACAAGTTATCGTTGCTATTATCCCTATCGTAGGAATTGTTATTGGGGGTATTGTAATTTTCTTTTATCTATTATGGAGAAATGCACAAATAAGTTTACTAATTAAAACAGACAAGTATGAACCATTACAGTTTAATTTAAAACTATTTTCACTTTTAACAGGAATACTCCTTACAGGCATAGGAGTGGTGTTAAGTGTATTCTTTATTGTACTCGATGGCTTTTCATACAACTTATTAGGAGGACTAATACCTTTTATTATTGGAGTTAGCCTTATTACTTTCTATAAACTATATACGTTTACCAAAAACTAAGAAGAACACTATTGAACTTTTTTTGGCAAAGCTATTCTAAAGAGGCTCTACAAGATTTTGAACTCGTAAAACGTGTTTGCAAAGGCGATTCTTCTGCTTTTGCAATGCTCGTTGAAACGTATGAAAAAAAAATTAGAACACTGGGATACAGCTTTTTCAAAAATGAAACCGATGCGCAAGACTTTGTTCAAGATGTATTTTTAAAAGTATACACCAATATTTCAAAGTTTAGAAAAGAATCTCAATTTTCAACATGGTTAATGCGTATAGCGTACAATACGGCCATCAATGCAAAAAACAGACGAAAAGAATATGTAACCCTTAGTGAAAATACAGAAATTCTTGACAATGATTACAGTGTAGAAGAAAAACAATTACGAATGCTAACTGCAGAATCTATACGTGAAGCATTAAAAGACTTGCCTCAACAATACGCCCTTTGCCTTGATTTATACTTTTTTTATGACTTTTCCCATAATGAAATAAGCGTTATTACAGGGCTTCCGGTAAACACTATTAAATCAAATATTTTTAGAGCAAAAAAACAACTAAAACAAAAACTGGAAAAATTTATTTCCGAAGAGGAACTATGAAAGAATCTCCATGTGAAAAAACAATAAATACTTTTTTGGAACTCGACAGAGATGAGCACCTAGGATTGAAAACAACAATTCACCTACTAACTTGTAAAAAATGTCGCACAGTAGTACGCTTATGTACGCTCGCACAACGTTCAAGTGCTCGCCCGCTACGAATTCCTGAAACAATAACTAATGATTGTGTATCACAAATTGTACAAAAAGCAAACCCAACAATAGAGCTCTTAAAAGATAGCAGTGTAAAATCAATATCAATGAATCGTTGGATACTATCCGGTATTTCACTCATAATTGCAATATTTATATTTAGTATTTTCAATAGAAATACTGCAGGCTCAGAACTACAAATTACAATTTATTTATGTTTTTCAGCATTTATATGTGCCTACTGTGCATTTTTTGTTGGGAGCAATTTAGATTTTTTTGTTAAGCAAATTGATAAAAACTTTCGCTCAAACTCAAAAAAATGAGTGACCACAAAATGTAATCACTCATTTTTCTATTAGTTCCATAAACTTGCAGGATTTACTGCCGTACCATACTTCATTACTGCAAAATGCAAGTGATCCCCGGTACTCATACCGGTACTACCAACCCACCCAAGAAGAGACGATGTATCTACGTACTCCCACCTTGAAACATTAATATCTTCCATGTGAGCATATAAGGATGTATACCCTGAATGGTGGGTAATTACAACAAAGTTACCATATACAGGATCATCATACCTAACTTGCGTAACTTGACCTTGAAGTGCTGCATAAATTCGAGTCCACTTAGGGGCTGCCATATCAATCGCGGCATGATAACTTCTCGAACCTGAAAAGGGACTGTTTCTCCATCCATATGATGAACTAATCCAATAACGACTTCTAATAGGAATTCTAAATAAATCCCCGTTTATCTCTTGAATAGTAACCCAGTCTAAAAGGGCATCAGGAACAAAAAGCATGTTTCCAACAGAAAGAGAGGTTTCCATTGCATAGCCATTTACCGTTGCTGTTTTAGAAGGAGAAACCTCATATTTTTCGGCAATCGATGACGGAGTTTCACCATCCTCTCGTACAGTATACAGAATACCGGGCATAGAAGGAATTTTAAGGTACTCTCCAATTTGAATATTGCGTGTCTGCCTAATATTATTAACACTAATCAAAGTATCTTGCGTTACCCCAAAGCGCTCAGCAATAACACTAATCATATCGCCCTCTTGAATACGATAGGTAAAATATGAAAGATTCGGGTATTCCTTTTCAGTGTGTAATTCTTGAATCCATGTCCCCGGAGTTAAATGCGAACTTATCGAAGATACTATCCCTGCAGGCATAAAAGAGTCATACCCTCCTTTTCCTGAAAAAAGTTGAGCCATTAAAGGGTTTTCAGAATTATCATCAGATGAATTAAATATTGAAGTAAAGGCATCATAGTTTGAAATTGTTTCATCAAAAGATGTTTCTGTAAATGTTGCTTGTGCCTGCTTAACGGGAGTTTCTGCAATACTTTGGGTAGAACTTACCCAAGCAAGAATACTCAGCCCATATACCAATAAAGGGGTCAATAATAAAAACCTGAGTAAGTGTACCCGTCTTATTCGAATAGTATGTAAAATAGTTGACAATGTATCTTTTTTAATCATTTTTTGTTCAATCCAATAAAATAGGTTTCAAATGATTCAGAACGGCACGCGACAGGTTTAAATGTCCGAGCAGTTGTGAAAATCTCTTTCATCGTTTTCATAAGGCTTTGCTGGTCGCCACCTTGAAAAATCTTAATGGCACAGTTTCCACCCTTAACAAGCATGGTTTTTGCATAGTGCATAGCCATCTCAACCAATTCTGCAGAACGCGCAGTATCGATAAGTTTGTTTCCCGTTGTGGCAGGCGCTGCATCACACAATACCGCATCATAAGGGCCAAGATCCTTTATACTATTTTTAATACCCTCATCATACAGGTTTCCTTGAAAAAAAACAAGATTATTTCCCTTAACATTTTTTGCAAGTTCCTTTAAATCAACCGCAACAACCTTCCCAGTGTCTTTCAATTCTCGAAGCACAAATACTGTCCAACTTCCAGGGGCTGCCCCTAAGTCAAGAACCCGAGACTTTTTTGAAAACAGAGAAAACTTTTCGTTCATTTCTTTGAGCTTATATACAGAACGCGCAGGATACCCCTCAGAAAAGGCCTTTTTTGTCCAAAAATCACTTTTTTCATAACTGTTCACTGCAATTCGTTCCTTATTAAATATATTTGGCGTTCCATGTAAAAATTGACATTGTGTCAAACTGTACCCTATTCTTTTATCGGCAATGTGTGCTATAATCTACATATGAAATTTGACTTTACAGAAAACTTACAACATATTGATGCTATATTGGAACAAGAACTTCCAAAAAGCTACTCAGAAAATTGGCAAGATACAACCTTTTCAAAAACTTTGCATCCGGTTCCATCCAAATTAATCGATGCATTGGTAACACCATGTAGAAACCTTCTTTTGCTTGGTGGAAAAAGATGGAGGCCTCTTTTTATGATGCTATGTGCAGAACTTGCCCTTGAATCGAATAACAACATATCAAAAGAAGAAAAAGAAAAAATCCTCAACCGTGTATATAAACTTACACCACTTGTTGAGTTTGTACATACGGCAAGTTTAATTCATGATGATATAGAAGACAATGCAGATATGAGGCGAGGTAAACCGAGCGCCCACATAACCTATGGCGAAGACATTGCCATAAATGCAGGAAGCTGGCTTTTTTTTCATGCTTCAAGTTGTATTTCAAACGAAGATATTTATTGGGGAAGCGAAAAAGATTCTCTAAAAGTCGCACTATATGAAAACCTTATGCTAGAACTTAGACGTTTACACCTTGGGCAAGCAATGGATATAAGCTGGCATAAAAATGATGATATACTCCCTTCTATTGATGAATACCTCACCATGACAAGTTTAAAAACAGGCACACTCGCATCCCTTTCAGCAAAACTTGCTCTTTTAGCAAGCGGAGAAACATCTGAAATTATTACAAAAATGGCCAAAAGTGCCGCTGATATTGGCATAGCATTCCAAATAATTGATGACATTAAAAACCTTACAACAGGAAACGTCGGAAAAAAACGTGGTGACGACATTGTAGAAGGCAAAAAAAGCCTACCTATTCTTTTTCACCTTGAAACAAACAAAGAAGATTTGACAGAGCTCATGGAATGTTTTGAAATGGCAAAAAAAGAAGGCATAGACTCTGCATCAGTTGAAAAGGCCATTTCAATTATTGAAACAAGCGATGCCATTGAACGAGCAAAAACAATGGCAAAAGACTTGATAGAGTCGGCATGTAACACAATGAGAGGCTTATATTCAAATACACAAGCAATGGATAAGATAGATTATTTGTTTGAAAGCTTGTTTTAAATCTCCCCTCTTGTAGATTTTTCAATTTAGTAGTACAATACCTGTAATGAAAGAAAGTGCTGAAAATCTTAATACACACGCAATTGAGCTTGCCTCGCAAGGACATTTTACAGAGGCCATTGCCTGCTTTAAGAGAGCTATCGGAATTGACAAAGCAAATCTTCTCCTTTGGTATAACCTTGGTGTTACCTACCGTGATGCGGGCGATTTAGAGTCTGCAAAAGAGGTTTTGCTTACCGCCTACGAAATAGATGAGTTTGATGAAGACTTACTTGAAACTCTTGCCCTTATTTTTTATTCTCTTGACGAAATAGACGAGGCTTTTAATTTTTGTGCCCGTTGTATAGAAATAAACCAAAACAACCCTCGCATTTGGAATACCGTTGGCGTTCTTTATTTTGCAAGAAGCGAATATTCTGAAGCCTGTGTTGCCTTTGAAAAGGCCGTTACACTTTTTCCGTATTATTACGATGCCCTTTTTAATCTTCGAGATACGTATGAAGAAATTGGAAATACTGCAGGGCAAGAAGACTGTGAAGAACGTCTTAAAAGTCTAAAGGACCAAGGCCCTTATGCGTGATTCAGGATTAGTAACAGAGATTGCTCCGACAGGCTTAGTAAAAATTCTTCCCGTTATTGATGGTGCTTGTTTGAGTTGTACCGTAACAGGATGTGCCAAACGGGGAAAGCCCTTTTTTGTAACAAACCCACACAATATTTCACTTCACGTTGGAAGCCATGTAAAGGTAAGTGAGTCTAAAAAGCATCAAGCTATACAAACTATTGTAAATGTTTTTATTCCGATTGCACTTGCTATTGTTGCATATATTTTTATGGACAGCACGAATGCGAGTGATGGTGCAAAAGCAGGCTTTAGTCTTTTAACGCTTTTTGTTACCTGTCTTATTCTCTTTTTTATATCAACAAAGAGAAAACTTATACAAAGTGAAATTGTAGACATTGTAGAAAATGCCCCACCTTCTAAGTAGAGAGTTTTTACCTCTATTTTCTGCTACCTACCAACTATAATATTTGTTGACAACTCATATTTTCAGTGTTATCATATAAGCTATACTTATAATAATTTTACAAGGAGCTATTTATGAAAATCACAAAAATCTTGGGCTTACTAGCTACATTACTTCTGGCTATAAGTGTAATTGCATGCGCACCTGAAAGTGCAAAGGAAGATTCTGACTCTCTAAGTGTAGCAGTACTATTAAACGGAACATTAGGAGACAAATCATTCTTCGACAGTGCAGCTAATGGAATGAAAATGATTGAAGAATCATTTGATGATGTTACAACAAAAACAATTGAAATGACTTACGATGCAACAAAATGGGAACCTGCCCTTTTAGATGCAATTGATGAAGGTCATGATATTATCATTGCTGGTACATGGCAAATGCAAGAAGTAGTATCTCGCATTGCACCAGATTACCCTGAAACAAAATTTATTGTTTTTGATACATCAATGAATTATGCAAATGGGGAATACGAAAACGTATACTCTATTGAGTACAAACAAAATGATGGTAGTTATCTAGCTGGTGTTTTAGCAGCAAGCATCACTGAAACAGATAAAATAGGCTTTGTAGGCGGAATGGACAACACTGTAATTCTCGACTTCTTACTTGGATATGCTGAAGGTGCTCAAGCAATAAACCCCTCAATTGAAATTGTATCATCTTTTGTGGGAGATTTTTCTAATACCGCAAAGGCAAAAGAACTTGCAAACAATCAATATAACATGAGTGTGGATATTATTTTTAGTTGTGCATCTACCGCTGGTGATGGTGTAATGCAATCAGCTAAAGAAAGAAACAAGTTTGTTATTGGTGTCGACAGTGACCAAGCAGAATTATACAAAGCAAATGATCCAGAGCTTGCAAATTTAATTCCTTCATCAGTTCTTAAAAGAGTTGATGTTTCTCTTAAAGATGCTGTTGCAGCAGCAAGAGAAGGAAACCTTGCATATGGTACACGTGTTGCTGTTGGTCTTTCTGAAGACAGTGTTGGCCTTGCAGTTAACGATATTTATGAAGAAACTGTACCAGCAGATGTTAGAGCCACAATTGATGACTATGCCACAAAAATAAAAGATGGTGAAATAACTGTTAGTACAGCATTTGATTTTGATACAAAAGATGAAATCCTTGCAATTGTAAACGGAAAAAAATAAGTTATATATTTTTTAATTCACTCACACAACATAAGAGTAGCAGCCTTGCTACTTCTTATGTTTTTTAAAGGTGGTTATCCATGTCAGATGAATTTGTTGTTTCAATGCATGATATAGTAAAAGTATACCCAAACGGTGTCCTTGCAAATGAAAATATTAACTTCAGTATTTTAAGAGGTGAAATTCATGCTCTTGTTGGTGAAAATGGAGCAGGAAAATCTACTCTTATGAAAATACTATTTGGAATAGAACAGCCAAGTAGTGGTAGCATTTTCATTAATGAGCAAGAAACAAAAATAAGTTCTATTTCGCATGCCCTTCAATTGGAGTTAGGCATGGTTCAACAACACTTTATGCTTGTACCTAGCCTTACTGTAACAGAAAATATTCTTCTTGGAGCAGAAATAACAAAAGGGCTTGTAATTGACATTGAAGAAGAGCATAAAAAAGCAGAAGAATTATGTAAAAAATATTCATTTGATATAAATGTGCGTTCAAGAATACAAGACCTATCAGTAGGTAATAAACAAAAAGTTGAAATCTTAAAAGTATTGTACAGAAATGCAAAAATTATAATTTTAGATGAGCCTACAGCAGTGCTCACCCCTCAAGAAACAGAAGAACTTTTTAAACAATTATTAATATTAAAATCAAAAGGCCATACAATCGTATTTATCTCCCACAAATTACGAGAAGTAAAAGAAATATGCGATAGATTAACCGTTATGAGAAAAGGAAAAACTGAAGGCACATTTAATGTTAAAGATGTATCTACAGAAGATATTTCCAATTTAATGATGGGAAAAGAAGTAAATCTTGAAATAGTAAAAGAAGTAGCAAAACCTCAAAATGTTGCCCTATCTGTAAAAGATGTTTCACTTATCGACCATACAGGTAAAAGTATTTTAAAAGATATTTCTTTTGATTTACGAGAAGGTCTCATTTTAGGTATTGTTGGAGTAGAAGGAAATGGTCAAGGGGAATTAATTAAGATTATTACTGGCCTTGAAAAATCCTCTCAAGGAAATATTATTTTGAACAATACTCCTACAACCAATGTAGATATAAAAAAAGTGCGTGATGCAAGCCTTTCGTATATTCCGAGTGAACGAATGTCTACAGGTACTGCTCCAAATCTTTCAATTTCTGATAATATTGCAGCGGGTTTTTATAAAGAAAAAAAATATAGTAAGTTTGGTCTTATTAACTGGAATAAATTGCATCACCTTGCAACTGAAAAAATTGATGAATACACAGTAAAAACATCATCACATAAAACACCCATAAAAATGCTCTCTGGTGGAAACATTCAAAAAGTTGTAGTTGCACGAGAGTTTACACAAGAAGCAAAAGTAATTGTTGCTGAACAACCAACAAGAGGAATTGATATTGGAGCAGCCCACCTCATTCACAAAAAATTGATTGAGCTACGAAATCAAAATAAAGCAGTCTTATTAGTATCATCAGATTTAACGGAAACACTAAGTCTTTCAGATAGTATAATCGTTATGTTTGAAGGCTCAATAGTTGCCTATTTTGAAAACACTGAAAACTTAACTGAAAATGATCTTGGTTTATATATGTTAGGTGTAAAAAAGCAAAGTATTGAAGAAGTAAGGAGATGTATCTATGAATAAAGAGAGAAAATGGATAACCTCCAATTTTGACATCGTTAGAATGATTATAGCAATACTATCAGGTGCATTACTAGCAGTAATAGTTATTTTCTTTACAAGTGAAGAACCGCTACTAGCAATTCAAAAACTGTTTTTTGGGCCATTACAGAGTACCCGAAGATTTGGAAATGTTATAGAACTAATGATTCCATTAACGTTTGCAGGCTTAAGTGTTGCGGTGATGTTTAAGGCAAACCAATTTAATATGAGTACTGAAGGTGCTTTTTATGCAGGTGGTGCAACGGCAGCCCTTGTTTCATTAACCCTTCCCTCTCTAGGATTTTTTTCACCCATAGCATGTGTATTCATAGCAGGAATCATAGGGGGATGCATTTGTTTAATATCAGGTTTTCTAAAAGTAAAGTTTAATACTAATGAACTTGTAACTAGCTTGATGCTCAATTATGTTGTCTTTTATTTGTTTAAGTATTTTTTATTAAGTGGAGACTTAAAAGATCCAAAGGCAGGATATGTTGCAACATATTTAATCCCAGAGAATGCAGTTCTTGATGTACTGATACCAAAAACAAGAATACATGCAGGAATAATAATAATGATTATAACCATTATTGTTGTAACCATTTGGATGAAACGTGCAAGAAGTGGGTTTGCATTATTGCTAACAGGTGAGAATCAGGAATTTGCGCGATATGCTGGAATAAATATTGGCGGTATTATTTTACTTAGCCAGTTTATCGGAGGTTTTTTAGGCGGTATGGGTGGTGCTGTCCAAGTATTGGGTATGTTCACTCGCTTTCAATGGGTTTCTCTTCCTGGATACGGTTTTGATGGTATTATTGTTGCAATTCTAGCACGAAAAAATCCTTTATATGTTCCAATCGCCGCTTTCTTTTTAGCATACTTGCGCATAGGAAGCGATGTAATGAGTACCGCAACAGATGTAACAAACGAACTTGTAGCGATTTTGCAAGGAGTAATAATTCTATTTATTTCTGCAAATGCTTTCCTTGAATTTTACCGACAAAAACTACTTATAAAAGAGGTTGCAGGAAATGAATAATATACTTGAATATGTTTTAACCTTTCTTTTTTTAGAAAGTGTTTTCCGAGTAACAACTCCGATACTATTTGCAACACTTGGGAGTGTTGTCGCCGAGCGAGCAGGAACTCCAAATATTGCCCTAGAAGCAATAATGTTATTCTCAGCCCTTTTTGGAGCACTTGGCAGTGGATTAACTGAAAACTTATATGTGGGAATAGTATGTGCTATAGCAGGAGGGCTTTTAACAACGTCATTACTCATTGTCTTTGCACTCAATTTAAAAGCTGATATTATTTTAACTGGTATCGCTCTTAATCTTCTTGCTGTTGGTGGCACTGTTTTTATGATGTATAGCATAATTGGAGACAAAGGGACAACATCATCTATAAAAACACAGGTTTTCCCCAATGCTGAAATACCATTTATAGCAAATATCCCAATACTGGGCGATATTGTAAATGGACATAATTTTTTAACGTATGTTGCCTTCCTTATGGTTTTTTTACTATGGTTTTTATTATTTAAAACAAAAATTGGGCTTCATATCAGATCGGTAGGAGAAAACAAAGGAGCGGCTGAAAGCGTTGGAATTAATTCTTATAAAACACAGGTTATAGCACTTTTGACTAGTGGGTTTTTAGCAAGTCTTGGAGGTGCCTTTATGAGCATGGGGTACATAAATGGATTTGCACAGAATATGATTTCAGGGCGAGGGTTTATAGCATTGGCAGCGGCTAGCATGGGAAAACTCCATCCTATATATGCAATGTTTGCAGCATTGGTTTTTGGAACAGCGGATGCATTTTCAAATGTTATGGCCACGATGCAAATTCCTGATGAATTAGTAAAACTCATTCCATACGCAACAACAATTATAGGACTGGTTATGTTTTCAATAATTGAAACAAAACGAAAAGCAAACAAAACAAAAAACTCAGTATAAATAAGGTGAACAAAATGGAAAAAGCATGGGAGCTAGCAAGAATAAAAACAGACTCAGCAATACCAACAATACT
>CAYJJW010000025.1:0-19249 GCA_964370555.1 uncultured Treponemataceae bacterium
TCATCTACTGAACCATGATAAATTCTTAAATCACCAGTGTAAATATCAAATGAATAATTTCCATCCAAATCAGTCGTTTCTGTTGCTATTTGAAAAGGCGATACGTTATAATCTGCAACAGGATTTCCTTCAAAAGTAACTGTGCCAGACACTGTTGTTTTTTCAAATGTTTTTGCTTCTTTTAGTTCAAAAAGTACTGCCAACTTATTATCGCTATCATAACCTTTAAATGAAATTAATCCTACATCTGTGTTATATATGGCAGTTCCGGTTCCAGTGAATCCATCGTAGTTTGTAATAGTTACGGTCACAGTGATAATTTTTTCCTGAGATTCTATAATTTTAAAATCCAAGCCAGAACTAGTCCATTCTGAATTAACAGTCCCTTTTGGTATACTGCTCAGATGTAGAAGCAAATCAGATCCTGAACCGTTATCGCCAAAGCCTGATGAACGCCTAAGGACAGTGCTTTCTTCTGTATAAGAAATACCACGATATGTTTTTGATCCGTTATCTACTATATTTTCTGATATAAAGAACGCAAGCATTGGGTCATAATAATCTGGAAGTGAAGTAAGTGTGGGTTGGTGAATTACCCAAATGGTATCATCAGCAAGATAACCATAATTTTGATCAGGTAAAAGTGCCATTCTGTAAAGATATCCACTTCCGGTTTCAAGGGGAGTGAATCCATTTTGTATGACAGGAGTTGGATTTTCAGGAGTTAACTCAGGTTCAGGCGGTGGTGCTTCTTCTAAAATAATATTGTGAACTACTGTTTCTCCTACATTTGATATGTTTGTGGTATATATTTTATCATGATCAAAATATCCATCTAATAATAAACCTCCGTGATATAGCCTTATATCATCTGCATAGAGGTCAAACGTATAATCTCCGTTAGCATCGGTTGCTACAGTTGGTACGTTATACGGTGATACATTGTAATCTTCTACAGTTTGATTATTAAAAGTTACAGTACCTGAAACAGTAGTTTTTTCAAACATCTTTGCTTCTTTTAGTTCATATAATACTTCTAATTTGTTTTCTTCATTATATCCTTTAAAAGAAACTAATCCAACATCCGTGTCATATATAGCTGTGCCAGTTCCTGTAAATCCATCATAATTTATTACATCCACATTTGCTGTAAGAATTTTGCTATCTACTTTTACAATTTTAAAACTAACCTCGGTCGGGCTTTCTTGCTCATGGTCTTGGAATCTTCTATCCCATTTATAGTTAAGAGAAGACTCTGGCATAATATGTAAATCAGTAAGTAGCCAATGCATTGGCCCCCATCCAAAGCCAGAAGAATATTCAATTTTTGACTCAGTTTTGAAATAGGAACTTCCTGAGCATATTGTTATTCCCGAATCAGATAAGTTTTCAGATGTTGCAAATACAAGGTTATCTCCACCCATTCCATATGCACCTTTAATGAGTGGCTGGTGGATCATCCATATATTTTTATCTATTCTTTGTTCATGATATTGGGGAGTAAATACCATTCTGTACAAGTATCCGCTACCTGTTTCATAGGGAGTAAATCCCTCTGCTATAACTGGGTCTCTGTCCAAAGGTATAAGTTCTGTTTCTACAGTTTCGTCATTGTCGTCGTCTTTGCCTATGGTTGGTTGGTCACAGGCAATACAAAATGCAATAAAAATCAATACTAAAAAAAGCTTACAGTTTTTCATGGTACACTCCTATTATGCGCTCATTATATTGTATGAACAAAGAAGTTTCAATGCTGAAAAATACAATACAGTAAAAAAATCTTGCACCCCTTTGCATATTTTCTTCATTTATGCTATACTCCATTTGAGTATGCAGTTTGAACTAAGCGACGATGTAATAAACAGCCTCATTTTTGCTATGGAGAATCAAAAAGAAAACAATGTTTTCGATTCAGAACAAAAAGAAGTTGTAGAACTAGATAACGACGCCTCAAACGATACAGACCGGTACTATAGTATTCCTGAGTGGACATCTATAGACGGATTTAAGGTGATGGAGCATTTCGTGGCTTCACTTCATTCACCGCTTGCAAAAGAAGCTCTTCATGAAGTACTTTTTGCAGGCAAAGGGGTTTTTCGTAATTTTAAGGATACGTTAAAAGACTACCCTGAAGTGGAGCAGCAATGGTTTACGTTTAAGCAAAAGGTACTTAAAGATAAAGTAGTTGCATGGTATAACGTTTTTCGAGATTCATGGGGGTTAGAAAAGATTGAAGGTGAGCCAGAAGAAACCGAAAATCTTATTTTTGACGATTTTATGTTCCGTGAATACGATAAAACGCTAGATTATGAGCATGTATTGCAAGCCGAAGATTTGGCAGAGCAATCACTTTCTAGTACGTATGAAAAAGAGTTTGCTACCGTAGTAAGCATTTTGTGGAAAAACCACAAATCGCTACTTGAAACAGTTGATAAAAAAACATATGTTTGCACAAATATTTCTGGAGATTTTTCCGGTCTTATTTCTGTTTCGCCTGTTCCTAGTCCTGCAAAGGATTCTGCAATAGTTACTTTATTTTTTATTCTTCCTCCTTGGAGAGGCTTAGGAATAGGAAAAGAACTCTTTATGCATTGTTTGCAGGAACTAAAAAAACGTAAAATACACATTGTAATAATACCCGAAATGCTCGTCCCGAAAACTTTTACAAAGGTACTACTCCGTAGTGGTTTTTCAAAAACTCCTATTGGTTTTATGGTAGACCTAAATGTTGCGCCCTAGTTGGGTTTGGAGGAAGAGCATGTCAATGCAAAACAACCGTTCCGTTTCAGAGGAACAAATTCAAGCACTACTTGCACTAGCAGTAGAAAAAGTAAAGTCAGAAGAAGACCCTATTGTATTAAACGAGTACAAAAAACTTTTTAAAAAACATGTACCGTTTACTTTACGAAACTATGTTGCTGCTTTTTTAGCAAAAGAAATGGTTTCAAGTGGTGTTTCAATTGCAGGGAATTCTCGTCGTAATATGAACAAAGGCGGAAGGTTTGAAAAGGGAAACAGAAAAGATTCAAAACAAGATAATTATTCTAAAACTGAAAGACCCCCTCGTCCTGAGAGAGACTCTACTCCTGCTCCTAGAGTAACAATTGATGAAGACAAAGCTGCGACCATCTTTATTGGTATGGGACGTAATAGAGGCGTATATGCAAGAGATATTATTGGTTTGATAACTCAACGAGCCTCTATTGAAAGAGAGCGAATTGGTGATATAAAATTCTTGATAATTATTCATTTGTTCAAGTGTATATTGAAGATGCAGACGGTATCATTTCTCAAATTAATGGAAGTGATTATCGTAACAGAAAATTAACTGTTAGCTATGCACATAAAAAAGAAAAAGAAGATGAAACAACAGAAACTGTTTCAACTGAAAATACAATTACAGAAGAAAATAATATGTAATATAGCCATTAAGTATAAAAAAACGGAAGTTTGTCACTTCCGTTTTTTTTATGCTAGATTAACTCAATTTGAAATAAGTTTTCGGTAATTGCAAAGCCTTGATCACCAATTTTTTCAATTGTTCTAATCATATCAATATATAAAAGCTCGGCCTTAACATTTGCACCGGCCTCAAGGCGTTTACGTGCAGTTCTTTTTAGCTTTGTTCTTAATGTATCAATTTGCTCTTCTATGTTCTCAGCTTCTTGAAGTTCTTCTTTTGAAAGACTTTTTGTTAAATGGCTACTTACAAAATCGAGAAGTTCTTGTACTAATCCAACATAGGGACTTAATTGGTCAATTTCTTCATTATCAAATTTCATTTTCTTTTCAATACTTTTCTTTAACTGCACTGAAAGACTAAAACACTGATCGGTAAGTACTTCTATTTCATCTACAATTCTACCCATTCCTGCAATAGTATTTCGCTGTGATTCTGTTGTTGGGAGGGCAGAACACTTTATTAAATAGGTAGAAATTTCCTCTTGCATTTGATCTGCATAATCTTCTCTCATTTTTATGTAATCAAAGTGGTTTGTAATAAAGCGTTCTTTTCTGTCAACAAAGCCAATTTTTGTTCTTGAAAACATTTTGTTTGCAATTGAAACCATGTGTGCAATTTCTGATTGAACTTGCACAAGGTGTGGTTCAACAGAATCTTTTGCACCGGAAGAAATAAACGGAAAGGAGTATTTATCCGGAACATCATTTTCATTAGCTTTTATTACTCGCTCTGTAAGGCTTGCAATCTGTTTTACAAATGGTAAGAATAGTAATGTATTTAATGCATTAAATACTGTATGAAGCATAGCAATGTGTGAAGTCATAGACTCATTTACTGTTCCCGGGGTTATGGCATCTACTAATGTTAACAGAGGGTGTAAAAATATAATAGCCAAAACAGTACCAGTAATATTAAATAAAACATGTACAAGGGCAGCTCTTCTTGCATTTACCTTTGTTCCAATAGAAGCTAAAACCGCATCTATGGTTGTACCGATGTTACTTCCAAGAATCATTGTAGCTGCAAATTGCCATTCTAAAAGGCCACCAGCTGCCATTGTTAAAATTACTGCCGTAGACGCACTTGAAGAATGTAATAATATAGTGATAGCTAAACCTGCCACAACACCAATGAAAGTACTTAAAGCTCCATTGTTTTGAAGTTCTGACAAAAATGTTACACTCTCAGCTCCAAAGCTAGGAATTGCACCCGATAACAGGTCGAGACCCAAGAATAGTAATCCGAAGCCCATGAGGGTTTCGCCTAGGTTTTCCCTTCTGATGGTTTTAACGTGGCTTATAACATACCCAATACCAAAAACAGGAATTGCAAAAAGAGAAATTTTAAATTTAAACCCAATTAAAGCAACAATCCATGCCGTAACAGTGGTACCTATGTTTGCACCAAAAATTACACCAACCGATTGTGTAAGTGTTAACAATCCTGCATTTACAAATGATACAACCATAACAGTCGTAGCACTGGAGGACTGAACAATCATTGTGATAAACAACCCGGTAAAAACAGCGATGAATCGGTTGCTTGTCATAAATCCTAAAATTCGATTAAGGGTTTTACCTGCACTTTTTTGTATGCCATCGCTGAGCATATTCATTCCATACAATAAAAGGCCTAGGCTTCCAATTAATTGGAAAATAATTAATAGTATATTCACGCATAGAACATACCATAAAAAAACTTCATGTGCAACACAAAATTTATAAATTAACTACTTTTCACTATAGTTTTTTTTTGATAGAATACACAATATGAAAATAGTTATTAATATTGTAAAAATATTTTCACTCATCTTTTTTCTTTTTAGTTGTACAGATAATAATTCTGAATCTAAAAAGGCAGATTCTTCAATTTCAAATCCTTCAGATTCTCTTTTTCCTGATTTAGAAACATACATTAATAATGACAATAGCTATGTTGTAGTATTATTGGGGTATGGTTATAATGAAGGCAGGCAAAAGGACACACTCTTGTCTCAACTTGACTCACAATATGGACTTGCAGAAAATGGAGGGATAATTATTCCATTTGTGTACCCCGATGATTTTGTCTCTTTTGGATATGAAAGGATTAGTTTGTTACCTGATAACATAGAAGATGTGCTTTTAGATTTAAATGGTGCAGTAGATTTAAATCAAGTTTCGACTATAATTACTCTTGGTGCCCCAGATTCTACGCATTATGCTCTTGCTAGACTTCAAGATTTAATTGCAAACGTACGTATTTTTTCTGTTTTTTCTCAAGATGATATCTTAGGAACAGAATCTGGCTCTACTATTGCAATAGATTATGCAATAAGTCAAAGTAAGCAACAATCAGGATATGAAACAATTGGGGAAATAGATTTATCATATCCTGATGATGTATTTACCATAATTGCTCCTTTGATAAATGCAGGATTAAATTGGGATAGTGTTAACGAAAAAGGTCTTTTTATTTCAGCTTTGCGTTCTGAATATTCAAAAAAAACTAACTGTAATTTTTTTGTCTTTGTAGATTCTCAAACTGGATTACGATCTGAAAATCATTATGTTTTAACAGAGAGGGAATAACATTTTCAATAATAACTTGAAGAGTGTTACATTTTAGGAGATACCATGAATTCATTAATACAACAAAAATCAACTCTGATTGGCTCCGAAGAAGATATTGAACTACTTGAAAAAAAAGATAGCGCAAGGTTGCTTGTATTGAGTGATAGTCATGGAGACTTAGAAGTTGTAATAGATATTATTTTACACTTTGGGCGTGATGCAGATGCTTTGGTCTATTGTGGTGACGGTTTTTGTGACTTAATTGCTTATTTTGAAGAAGCATGGGAAGATGAAAAAATGCAAAGTGCCTTACCACCGGTAATTATTCCTGTAAGAGGCAATGGGGATTCAGAAGTATATCCATTTAAGCTTAATAATGATGAAGAAGATGATAAATCTTTTTTTAATTTTTCACTTTCTACTAAGGTAACATGCGATATAGCTGGTAGAGGGATTTTTGTAACACATGGAGACCATTATAGAGTTGATATGGGAACTGATACCTTATTAGCCGCAGCACACGCTGTTGATTCTGATATGGTATTTTTTGGACATACACATAAAACTCATTGGGAGGAAACAGGGGGAACCTTAATTCTAAATCCCGGTAGTTGTTCTGCATCGAGGTCTCCTTTGCCACCAAGTTTTTCAATTGTTTCATTTCCAGGAAAACTAGATAGATTTAAAATTGAATTTTATGGCGTAGAGAAAAACATTTTTAAGAAAAACAAGTTTGTGCAATTATCTGTTCATATGAATTAATTGCAACTATTTTGTAAACAGATGCATTGTGGTATGCATTAATAATATTTTGGAGGGTACGAGTGAGTACACATGAGTATTTAGGGCCATCAGATCGCCCAAGGTTAGGACGTTGGATACCGTTGAGTTTTCAACATGTTTTTGCAATGTTTGGGGCAACAATTCTTGTTCCTCTTTTAACCGGCTTAAGTCCATCAACTGCTTTGTTTACTGCCGGAACAGGAACATTGTTATATATTCTTATAACAGGGGCAAAAGTGCCTGCATTTTTAGGTTCATCATTTGCGTTTATTCCAGCTTTAATTGGAATTTCAGCAACGTATGGTATGCCGTACGCTCTTGGTGGTGCTTTTTGTACCGGTATTTTTTATATGATTGTTGCAAGTATTGTAAAAGTATCTGGAACAAACTGGTTAGACAAGGCTCTTCCTCCTGTTGTAATTGGGTCTGTAATTATTGTTATAGGTCTTAACTTAGCACCAAATGCAATGGCTTCAGCAATGTATGATACAAATGGAAATTACTCTTTAGTATATCTTTCTATAGCTGCTGTTACATTAGGAATTGCTGTTATTTCAAGTATTTTCTTAAAGGGATTTTTTAGTACTATTTCAATTTTAATTGGATTAGTTGGGGGATATCTTTTTACGTTAATAATGGGATTTTTTGTTCCTGCATATGACTTAATTGATTTTGAAGTAATAAAAAATGCTTCATGGTTTGGTTTACCTTCTTTTGCTTTACCTAAGTTTAGTTTTGTTCCAATTTTAACTTTTTTAATTGTATCTTTGGCTACAATTTGTGAACACTTAGGTGATACACTTATTACATCAAAGGTAGTTGGTAGAGATATTTACAAAGATCCAGGTCTTCATCGAACATTAATTGGTGATGGAGCTGCAACTGCTTGGGCTGCTCTTTGGGGTGGGCCTCCTAATACAACATATGGTGAAAATATTGGTGTTATGGCTATTACAAAAGTGTATAGCGTTTGGGTAATAGGTGGAGCCGCTGTTTTTGCTGTTCTTTTATCGTTTATTCAAAAATTTGGAGCAATAATTCAAACAATTCCAGGCCCTGTTATGGGAGGAATTTCAATGCTTTTATACGGATTAATAGCTTCCAGTGGGCTTAGAACAATTGTTGAAAGCGGGGTATGCTACCAAGATAAGCGAAATCTTACAATTTCATCTGTTGTTCTTGTTATTGGTATTGGTGGTGGTATTTTACAATTTAATGTTGGTGGAGACTTTCAGTTTTCATTAGGAAGTGTTGCATTTGCAACATTAATAGGTATTCTACTAAACCTTTTAATTCCCAAAAAAAATGCAGTAATTGTTGATAAAGATTAAAAAAAAATACTTTACTTTTGAAAAAAAGTAAAGTACAATTGATATAATACTGTGGGGGGTCAATAATTCTCCATGGAAGAAAAGGTGGTAAAATGCAAATTTGTTTACATAATGGAACTGTGCTAACCGGTTTTTCTAAAATGGAGAAATGCGCTGTACTTATTCAAGATGGAATGATTTCAGAGGTTTTTTCTCAACGACGTTTTGAAAAGCGAACATTTGATTCATCTGTTCGCTTAATAGATGTTAAGGGTGCCTATATTTCGCCTGGTTTTATAGATACGCACATACATGGCTTTATGGGTAATGGAACCGATAATTGTACAACAGAAGCAATGCTTCAAATGTCAAAAGATTTAGTACAGTATGGGGTAACAGCTTTTAACCCAACTATGTATCCTTCATCAGAAGAAGAAATGATTGAGAATATCAAGCAAATTGTTGCAGCCATGGGTAAAGAAGAAGGCGCAAAAATAATGGGAATCCATTTAGAAGGGCCTTTTTTTTCTTCTCAAAAACTGGGAGCCCAAAGGCCTGAAACCGTAAAAGAAGTAGACATTGAGCTTATGGAGCGCCTTTGGGAAGCCTCTAAAGGTCATATTGTTAATATGACTGTAGCCCCTGAGCTAAAAAAAATGCGATATCTTGCTTTATCGTGTCTTCAAAAAGGTATCGTGTTACAAGCAGGGCATACCGATGCAAATTATGAGAATATGGTAGAAGGAATGCAAGCCGGCATTTTACATTCTACTCATTTATATAATGCAATGAGTCAAATGCACCATAGAAACCCAGGAGCAGTTGGCGCTATACTAATTCATCCTGAAATGTCATGTGAAATTGTTGCAGATGGTGTGCATATACATCCAGACTTAATTAAACTTTTGGCTAGAGAAAAACCAATAGAAAAAATTACACTTGTTACCGATGCATTAACCCCTACTCAAAGTAAAGCAGAAAAACTATATGCAAATGGCGAAGAGGTTGTTTTTACAGAAGGTTCCTTTCATAAAACAGAAAATAATGTAATTGCAGGCTCTGCCCTAACAATGATAAAAGGAATTCAAAATCTAGTAGAATGGGGTTTTTCTGTTTCAGATGCTGTAAAGGTAGCAACTTCCAGTCCTGCTTCAATTATGAATTATAAAAAAAAGGGAATGCTAATTCCGGGCTACGATGCAGATGTTGTAGTTTTTGATAAATATTTTAACACCTTGCTTGTTATTAGAGAAGGTGATGTTAAAAAAGATATATTATAAGCTTTACTAATAGGAGTAATAATGAGATTAATTATTCAAAATAACTATGATGAATGTTCAGTATGGGTTGCAAATCATATTGCTACTCGTATAAGAGATTTTTCACCAACTTCAAAAAAACCGTTTGTTTTAGGTTTACCAACCGGAAGCACGCCTTTAGGAACATATAAGGCTCTAATTGACTTATATAAAGCTGGCAAAGTTAGTTTTGAAAACGTAGTTACATTTAATATGGACGAATATGTTGGGCTTCCAAAAGATCATCCGCAAAGCTATTATCATTTTATGTGGGAAAACTTTTTTAATCATATTGATATAAAAAAAGAAAATGTACACATACTTGATGGTATGGCTCGAGATTTAGATGCAGAATGTGAAGCATACGAAAAAGCTATTCGTAATTATGGCGGAATTAATCTATTTTTAGGTGGTGTAGGCGTAGATGGACATATTGCATTTAATGAACCTGGATCTTCTCTTTCTTCTCGTACACGGGTAAAAACATTAACTAGAGATACTATCGTTGTTAATTCAAGGTTCTTTGGGGGCGATGTAAGTCAAGTTCCTACAACCTCTCTTACGGTAGGGGTTGGAACCATTATGGATTCAAAAGAAGTGTTAGTGTTAATTACCGGTCATAATAAAGCTCGAGCATTGTCACATGCGGTTGAGCAAGGAATAACACAAATGTGGACAATTAGCTGTTTGCAAATGCATCAAAAAGCGGTAATCATTTGTGATGATGATGCAACCGATGAATTAAAAGTAGGAACAGTAAAATACTTTAAAGATATTGAATCTGAAAATTTGGATAATTCTTTATAAAAATTATATAGTGCCATAAAAAAGGGATTTACTACACTTTGTAGCAAATCCCTTTTTTATGGTCATTTACAATCTATTAATCGTCATTACCAACATAGGTAACTGTTACAGTTGTAGTTGTAATTTCAGATTTCTTTGCATTTCCTACAGCTTCGTAACTGGTTTCTGTTACTGAAGGAAGAATGTCATCATCGTCGGCGTCATCAACAATACCTAAAGATTCATTAACCTTTGTTACAAGTGGTTTTTGTGCTTTTCCACTGGTTCCTACAGTTGAAGCATTTCCGGCAGGTACTTGTACCGTATTTCCTTTTCGTCCACCGTATTCAATGAGGCCTCGTTCAACTGATAATCTATTTAAACTCATTGTGAATACTGTACCACGAACAGACGCAGTTGCAACGGGAGTATTTACAACAAACCCTACACGCTTGTTTTGTGCGCCTTGTACATCTGCTTTAATTGAACCTAAGTCAAGAAAAACTTCTGAGTTATGAGAATCATTAGTTTCAGTGAGTTGTTCAAGGGTAAGTCTTGTAAGTTGATTTACAACAATATTTGATCCTGCAACCTGTAAAACAGCTTGAGACCTAAATCCTGTTGAAATAATAAGACCTGATTCCACGCTATCGCCTGATTGTAGAGGAGCCCATCCTGTTGCAGTTTGTAGCTCTACTTTACCTGTTACAGATACAACTGTTCCACTTAATGAATACACTGATATGCTAGTTAGGGCTACTAGTGTAATAAGTATAAAACATTTTTTTACGTTGTTTTTCATAAAATCTCCTGATTGTACTAAGAAGTGCAATTAAAAAATCTTGGCACTTCTATTATTACAGTATAATACACAAAAACTCTTTTTTCAAGTTTTTGTGTTGCTTTTTGTTAAAAAAGAAATGATAACTTTACATCTGCAGTGATGTATGAATCATTTATTGATGTTATATCTGCTGGAATAAATTGTCCAACAGAAGCAGATAATTGTAAATCTGACATAATGTTGTATCTCGTTGCAAAGGTCCATTGTGCACCTTCATAACCTGGTTGGCTATCATTCATAACGTCAAATATGGCATTTGGCTCTACAAATAATAATAGGTTTTCAAGTGGGCGTAGTGTCATAACTATACCTGTTTTTACATGGCCTGCATATTCTAAAGAATCATCCAATGTTGCTGTATTAACAGTAAATGGTTTAAACTCAGCATTTGTTCCACCTGTAGCAAATACAGTTTTCCATGATAGAAGTGATGATGCAAAAGGCAAGAAAGCTGAAAGTTCAAATGTTGATAAATTTGTAATATCCCATGTGCTTTTTGTTGCTTGCATAACACCTAGTGTTGATGTTAATGAATAGAATATTGAATTGTTAAAAGGCCCATTAAGACCAACTGTTGCATAGAATCTATTATCGGGAGCAAGCTCTTTGTTTTCTTTTTCTGCAACATCTATTGCTGCTATCACACCTGTATATAAGTCTTGGTTTAAGAAAAGTTGTGGTAACTGAAGTGTTACATTTGCTAAAACAAATGGTGCTGCTAGTGAATAAAACTCGGTTAAGTTTAAGTCATTAGGTGCTACATTCATGCTTACAGTGTATTCATTTAATAATCCTGTGAAACCTACATATGTGTTAAGTCTCATCATTTCATTTTCGTATGCTGCTTTTACACCATCAGAAGTTTGGTTTAGAACGATTGTTGTTAAATCTGCAACAGGAAAGCGTCCTGCATCAAGAGAAAAGAGTGATACATCATCAAGTGGTATTTGCATATTAAACTTTAATAGCTCTGCATCAACTAAATGTGATAATTCTATTGGAATAGTATTAGGGATTGGTGTTGCAAATCCGAGTTCGTAAAAAGCTCTGGCAGAAAATTGCATGGTGTTTTCTGCATTTAGAGGTACTTGTAAAGATAAAGTTGCTCTGTTTACTTGTTCAAGTGATAAATCGTCCGGAGCTCCAGAAACATTTCCACTTGCATCGATTAGTCCTTCCCATGTGAGGGCAAACGAAGGAAGTATTATTGAGAGTACTAATATTGTTGATAAAATAATTTTTTTCATGTTATTTCCTTATTTGTATTATAAATTACAATGCTATCGTGAAAATGAAGACTGAAAATCTATAACTGATGAACTTGAAAATGCTTCAAGATCGATAGTTCCTTTTTCAATAGAGTAATCGATGCATTGGCTCATAATTGTTAACGCATCTGTACCACTTATTTCATTTTTTGGTAATTTTGATGAACTGATAAATCCCATGGACTGGAGTTCTCTTAGAGCGTAGCGAGGACTTTCAGTTATACGAAGCATTATTCCGCCTTTAATATCCCACACTTGGGTGCAAAAATATGCAAACTCTGCATAGTTTAAGTTTTTGTCATCGCGAGGAATTTTTGATAGAGGGAAATGTTTTTCAATTGCAGCAAGTGCAATGTCTTCTTCTATTTCATCACCTGTGATGCTTAAGTAAGTGGATGCAAAATATGCAACATCTGTAAGGGTAACTGTTTGTGATTCAATCATTTCGGTTACTTTATCTGCAGATTGTGCAAATACTGCTACGCCACAAAAAAGTGTTAAAATTAAAATAAAAAAACAGATTTTTTTCATTATTTCTCCTTTTATTATAGATAATTATATGATATACTATTATATATGAAAAATCAAGAAAAAACAAATAAAAAACAAAAAAAAATATGGGTGAAATACCCTGAATTACTCATTGCTTTTGTGGCGTTTTTAGCTATTGGTTTTATTTCTCGCAGTGGATTATTAGATGCATTGGAGTATAGTGCATATGATATGTTGCTTCAAGTTAAGCCTGCTACAGAAGAGCGAGATGATATTGTTATTGCTGCTATTGATGATGCCTCTATTGCCGTTGAAGGTACTTTTCCATGGCCAAGAGATGTTTTAGCAGATGCTATTATTAGAATGAGAGAACTCGGTGCAAAGCAGGTAAGCTTTGATATTGAGTATTTATCAAAGTCTGCTGAGGGAATAAGTCCGAGTGGTAAACAAAGACTCCCTGATATGTTTGGTAGTGCAGAAGTTGAAGTAAGCGAAATTTTGGATGAATTTTCTCAAGCAGTAGCACAGGGGTTTTTGCCTCCTGAATATGTTCCGGATGAAACAAGTAATATAATACAAAATTTTCTTTATCCAACATTTGATTTGCTAGAGGAAGAAATAAATACGGAAGTTTTTTTGGACAATGACTTATATTTTGCGCAAGCACTTCATTTTTTTGGTAACTCTTGGCTCACAATAAATGCAGGTGATGTTGGTATTGAAGTTCCTGAAACACTTAATGCCTATGTTAGGGAAAATATGCTTTTAAATAATGTTACAGTGCCAGAAGGGCTTATTGCTGCAGAGAATGAGCTTTTCTTTAAGGAAGCTGGGCAAACAAAAAAAATGACACCAGCACTAGAACTTCTTACACGTGCTGCAGACGGGGCAGGCTTTACTAATATTATTCTTGATTCAGATGGTACAAGGCGAAGAGTTGAGCTTTTACATGAAACTGAAGGGCAATATATTGCACAATTGGTTTTAGCTCCTTTGTTATATACCCTTGATACAGATACTTTGGTTCGAACAGGCAATACATCCTTTACAAATGGCACACTTACCATTAAAGATGCCCTTTTTCCAGGGGAAGAAGCACGGCGCGATGTAATTATTCCGTTAGATGCACAAGGTCGATTTTTAGTAAACTGGATTCCTGATACATTTAGAGAAAGTTATAAAAATGAATCATTGTTATTCTTACACAATATTGATGAAATAGAAGATGCACTCATTGACTATCTTAAAACAATAGAAACCTTTAAGCTTGGAACAGCCCAAGGTTATTTATCATACTATTATGCTGTTGAATATATTTTGGCAGAGTATAATTATTTAGAAGCAACTAAAAAAATGTTGATGGAAGATATTTCGGTTGAAAATACCCGAGAAGACCCTCGGTATGATGAATATTTTGCAAGAAGAACTGCCTTTTTTGAAATGTGCTCTGAGTTGACAGATCCATACTATGTTGATGAAATTTTTGCACTTTTAGATAGTGCGATGACGGATGAAACAAGACTTTCATATGAAGCCCTTAAGGTAGATATTGCTGAAAAGTTTTCAGGTTTTGAAGAACAACTTAACTTATACAATGAATTATATCCAGAATTAAAAAAAGCCTTTGATGGTGCCTTTGTTATTGTTGGACATACTGCCAGTAACTCAACCGACCTTGGAACAACTCCTTTTGAAGGACAATACCCAAATGTAGGTACGCACGCAAACGTGTATAACACAATCATGAATGAAAACTTTATAACACCAGTTTCAAGAAATATAACAATGCTTGTTTCATTTTTCTTATTGTTCTTTTACGCACTCACTGCAAAAAGAGTTGGTAGTGCTGCAAGAAACGTAACAGGGGTTATAACCATTTTGTCTGTACCTGCTATTGGTGTAGTATGCATTCAATTCAATTACTATATACCGCTTATGTCAACATTGTTTAGCGTTTCGCTTGCCTATGTTGGTATACTTTTATGGCACTTTTTTAGTGCAGAAAGCGATAAGCGATTTTTACGTCAATCATTTGAAACATACTTATCCGATGACGTTGTTGAAGAAATTGTTGCAAGCGGTGTAAAACCTGAGCTTGGTGGTGAAGAAAGAAATGTTACAGCTCTTTTCTCTGATATTAAAGCTTTTTCTTCTTTTTCTGAACAATTAAGTGCAACCCAACTTGTTGATATTTTGAACGATTATCTTACCGCGTTAAGCGATGAAATACTTATACAACGTGGTACAATTGATAAGTATATTGGGGATGCTATAGTTGCTATTTTTGGAGCTCCAATCCCAATGGAAGATCATGCTTGGCGTGCTTGTGTTTCTGCAATTAGGATGAAACAAGCCGAAGACTTGGTAAATGCAGATCTTAAAGAGATAAATGAGCAACTTGTAGCTGAAGGAAAAAATCCTATTGCAATACAAACTCGTATTGGGCTTAATACCGGTGATATTGTTGTTGGAAACATGGGAACTCAAAAGAAGATGAACTATACCATGATGGGTGACGATGTAAACCTTGCCGCTCGTTTGGAAGGTGTAAATAAATCATATAATTCATGGATTTTAATTTCTCAAACAACCTGGGATGCAGCAGATTCAGGTGAAAATAAAGGTAAGCTGCTTGGTCGTCGCTTAGACCGTGTGCGTGTAGTTGGTAGAACAACTCCGGTACAATTATATAATATTATAGGTTTAATGGATGAAGTTTCGCAAGAACAAAAAGACTGTGTTACTGTATTTCATAGAGGGCTGGATTTATACTTAGAGAAAAATTTTGAAGAAGCAAAAAAAGTTTTCCAAACTGCTCTTAAAATTTATCCTGATGATGGGCCATCTATTGCATTCTCTGACAGATGTGATGAGTTTATTAAGAAAGGTACTCCTGCAAATTGGGATGGTGTTCTTAACATGACTTCGAAATAGATAAAAAAGGCTTACCAATTCTTTGAGCGCATTTGCTTGAGTTTTGAGGTAAGCCTTTTTTGTTGTAATCTCTTTTCATTTATAGCTTTTGGAACTTTTGTTTTTTTTCTTGGTGGAAGAATTATTCCTGCTTGTACTATTTTCATTTCCATAAGTTGTAATGCAATTTTACGATTTAATTCTTGGCTTCTTTCTTGTTGTACTGATATAAAAAGCTCATTTTCTTTATTGATATTTGATGCCAATCTATTTTTTATTTGTATTTTTTCCGCCTCTGTTAAACCTTCTATTACATTACATGAAATAAAAGCATATACTTTTGTGTTAACCTTATTTACATTTTGCCCGCCCTTACCACCGGAACGCGCGAAAGTGAATTGCGTATATTTTTCTATTGATTCATGGAGTAATGTTTTGTTCATGTATAATTAATATAAACAATTTTTTCTTTATTTTCAATTCTATTTTAGAGTTTTTTTTCGTTATCTAAGAGTTGTATTCTTGACAATTTCATTCTTCTTAGCATAAAATATATATAAAAGGAATGAAAAAAATATTCGTATCTTATGAAAAGTATCTTAAGTTTTAATTATCATTAAATATACGAATTTCTCATTAAAAAAATGTTTCAAAGGAGAGTGTTATGAAACAAAAACTATGTAAGATAGGCCTTGCCCTTTCGGCTTTGCTTATTGTATTAACCTTGGTTGCCTGTCCACAGGCAAATGATCCGGAACCAGCACCGGTAACTCCAACTTACAGTATAACGGTTGAAGGTGGTACTGCAAGTGTTACAACTGCTACAGCAGGTTCTACTGTATATATTACTGCATCAGGTTCTAATTTTAAAGAGTGGACGACCTCAAGTATGGTGACTTTTGATGACAAAACTAGCTCGACAACATTTTTTACCATGCCGGATAGAAATGTAACAGTTACTGCAACTTTTAATGGTGGTGGGGTAACAGAAACACTGAGTCCCGGTACGTATGGGGCAACTGTGAACTACGGTAGCTACACACTTGACTATACGCTTACAGTTGTAGATGATGGAACTTTTTCAATTATGAGAAATAATGGAGCTGTGTTAGTGGCAAAAGGAACATGGTCTGGTCTTACGGGGACGCTTAGCCATATCTTGTTGGATACTAATATAGGATTAGCGCTTGCAACAGGAGATTATGCCAATCCATTTGATGTTACCCTTACTTTAACAGGCTTTATTATGCCGGGGATGCCTTTTGGGATTGAAGATGATGTTACATTTACTAAGAAAAATGAAGGTGGAACTACCACAGAGGGATATACTGTAACCTTTAATGGTAATGATTATACCAGTGGTTCAATGGCAGCCCAAACCTTTACTAAAGATGTGGCACAAAATTTAACCGATAATGGCTTTTCAAAAACAGGATATACTTTTTTAAACTGGAAGGATAGTGACGGTAACATTTATACTAATGGTCAATCAATTACCGTAACAAAAAACCTTACGCTAACTGCCCAATGGAAGGCAAATGAGTACACGCTTACATTTAATGCAGGAGTAGGTGGAACCGTAATTCCTACATCTAAGACAGTAACGTATGACCAAGTAATAGGTGAGTTACCAGAACCTACACGTACAAGTGATGATGGTTTTACCTTTGTTGAGTGGTTAATAGGTGAGACTTCTATAGCAGAGTCAACTATTTGGGAATATGTAGAAGACCAAACTGCGGGTGGCTTATGGACAAACAAGCAAACCTATACTGTAACCTTTGAGGGAAATGGTAATACCGGTGGCTCAATGTCAGAGCAAAAATTTGCTGAAGGAGATATCAAAAACTTAATACCCAATGGTTTTACAAGAACTGGCTATACCTTTACTGTCTGGTTGGATGATAGCGGTAATTTTTATTCTGATGGGGCTGCAATTTCTCCTCCGCAAAACCTTATACTAACCGCACAATGGGCACCAAAAATGTACACACTTACTTTTGATGCAGGTGTAGGTGGAGCAGTAGACCCTATATCTATACCAGTAACGTATGACCAAGTAATAGGTGAGTTACCTATACCTATGCGTACCGGTTACAGTTTTAATGGTTGGACAGTTAATAGTAGTATTATTATGAGTACAGATACTTGGACATATACCGAAGACAAGACATTTGTTGCACAGTGGGAAGCAAATACGTATACTGTAACCTTTGATGCAAACGGTGCCGACGGAATGTTGCCTAATGACATGAATTTTGTTTACGATGAGTCTCAAAGACTTCCTGACGGTATGCCTGGCTTATCTAAACCTGGTTATGGATTCAAAGAATGGAATACTGAAGCTAACGGAGAAGGTTTAGGATATTATTCTTATCAAGAAGTTAAAAATCTTACTACAGAGCCTAATGCTACTGTTACCCTTTATGCGGTGTGGAAAGAAGAATGCACTATTATCCTTCATGAAAATAAAGGTGGTCCAGAAGATAATAGGGTTAATTGGGGGGTCTTTAAAGGTGAAACACGTACCATGCCAGCAGGAAATAAGCATTTTACTGCCCCTAGTGGTAAATATTTTAAAGAGTGGAATACCAGTGCAGATGGAAGCGGAAAAGCTTATAATGCAGGAAGCATTATAACGGTAAATGATGACATAGAATTTTATGCTATATGGGTAGAAATCGCACCTGCTTTACAATTTGGTGTGTACATCCAAGGTTATGGAACTGAGGTATACGATGCTATAGACTTACGTGCCGATGGAACATTTACAAAGGGTAGAAGAGACGGAACATGGGAAGAAACAAATAATGTAATAAGTTTTAGCATCCCTGATGACCCGAATTACAATCTTGCGGGAGAAACCTTTACTGCTATACTAGAATATAATGGCTTTGAGGCAACTTTTACGCATATAAATCAAGATGGACAACAGGGGACTTCCTCAGATACCTATACTTATGTTGGTGCTGATTTTAGCTTGCAAGTCGGTACTTATCGTTACTTACCTTTTGGGGCAAGTGGTTCGTTTGAAAGTACATATGTGCTAAGTGCTGACAATAGTTATACAAGGAACTGGGAAAATACTGAGGATGGAATCACAAGTACAGGAACTTCTAATGGTTTATGGGGTCAAGGGGGTAATATTTTATCGTTCACACAGGATGTAGATCCATTCACGGGCATCATAGAAGATAATAATACTGTAATTGTAGATTTAAGTATCATGGGTTTGGAACCTGCTACATTTATACGTGACGGTAATTTAGATGATGAAATAGGTGGTACTTATACTACAGAAGCATTTAATGGAGCCTCTATTGTACTCAAGGATGACAAAACCTTTGACGGTGGTGCATATTTTGGTACCGGTAGGTGGGAAGTAAATGGAAATAGTTTAACTTTAACTTTTAATCCATATGTTACCAAGGCTATTGTAATAAGTACAACAAGTTTCGTAGATGGTGGTAGTCACTATACCAAACAATAAACTTTTCTAACATTGAAACGCTTTGGCAGTTGCCAAAGCGTTTCTTGTTT
>CAYJJW010000026.1:0-18872 GCA_964370555.1 uncultured Treponemataceae bacterium
TATGCTTTAGAGCAGAAAAATTGGGCACAAAATTTTATAAAACTTGCAAAAGAAGGGCTTGTTTTTATTTATCCGCAACGTGGAACATTTATTTCAAAAATAAACTTAGCACGTGCTAAAGAAGAGCGGTTTATTAGAGAAAGTTTAGAAAAAGAGTGTTTTAAATTATTTATTAACATTGCTGATGAAAATACCCATGAAAGATTTTTGAGGATTATTGAAAAACAAGAAAAAGCAATAGAAAGTGCAGATAGTATTAAGTTTTTAGAATATGATGATATTTTTCATAGAATAGTTTTTGAAGAAACAAAGCGACTTTTATGCTATGACGTAATTCAAAAAATGTGTGGGAATTATAGGCGCGTTAGAATATTAACAAATAAAAATAAAGAAGTTATGCTACATAATGTAGAAGAACATAAAATACTTGTTGATGCATTAATGTTAAAGGATATCGATACGCTGTCATCTACTCTTAATACACACTTAAATAAAATGTCTATTGAAAGTGATGAATTGTTTGAAGCATTTCCAGAGTATTTTGATACCGGAGATCTTTTGTATCGCGAAACTATTACAGATTTTAATAGTGACAGTTTTTATAACTTGCTTGCAAATTAATTAAAAATATTATTTTGTATGTTTTGATGCACTATCATTATCAAGGTATAGTTTTGCATGCTTCTTCAAGTTCAACAACCTTTACTAATTTGGTATCATTAAACTCTGCAACCCCTGGATCATTAAAAGCAAGATGGCTATTTTCTCCTATACCCATAAAAACAATATCGGTAGGGTATTGTTGCAATAATTTTGAATATCTTCCTTTTTATAAATCTATCTCAAATCATAGCGTAGATGTTTATCAAGTCAAGTTTTTATTTTATGTGTCTTAAAAAATAAAAAATAACTACGTTCGATTGCAAGATTTATACTTGACAGAGTAAAAAAACTGTGTTAGTATTATATATGAATTTTTACACAGAACTGCTGCTAAGCGTAATTTCCTCATTTTTGCCGTAATTGGTTGTGACTGTGTAACGTATATGCGTAAAAACAAGCCTGCTACCGAAACGGTTGCAGGTTTTTTTATGTAAAAAGAACTTTTTAAAGGACATTAATGAATGTCGAGACAAAATACCGTCTCTCCATTCATTTAGGAGTTTGCATCTGCAAACTCGATATTGTAGGCGTTTTGCTTTGCAAAACGTCATAAAAAATAAATAAAAAAATCTGATGATTTTTCTATTTATTTTTATAGGAGAATATATGCCAAAGTATGTGCCCTTTGGGCAAATCCCAATTCAAAACCGTAAATGGCCGGATAACACCATTACAAATGCACCGATTTGGACATCGGTAGATCTTCGTGACGGAAATCAGTCTCTTGCAATTCCAATGGGAATAGAACAAAAACTTAAGTTTTTTGATATTCTAGTAAACATTGGTTTTAAGGAAATTGAAATAGGATTTCCCAGTAGCTCCGATACTGAGTTTAATTTTTTAAGACGGCTTATAGATGAAAATAGAATTCCATCCGATGTAACGGTACAAGTACTTTGTCAAGCACGAGAGCATTTGGTAATAAGAACGTTTGAAGCCCTAAAAGGTGTTAAAAAGGCAATTTTTCATATTTATAATTCAACATCACCTTCTCAACGAAAGTATACTTTTAATATGTCTAAAGATGAGATTAAACAAATTGCAATTGATGGTGTAAAATGTGTAAAAAAACACTTGTACATTGTTGAAGGTTCTGAAATTATGCTAGAATACTCTCCTGAAAGCTTTTCAAATACAGAAATAGATTATGCTATTGAAATTTGTGAAGCAGTAAAAACAGAGTGGGGAGCAACTCCTGATAAAAAAATTATACTTAACCTTCCTACAACAGTTGAATGTTCAACACCCAATATTCATGCAGATCAAATTGAATATTTTTGTCAAAAAATTACCGGAAGGGATTCGGTACTTATTAGCTTGCATACACACAATGATAGAGGAACAGGCGTTGCATCTACAGAACTTGCTCTTATGGCAGGAGCAGATAGAGTTGAAGGTACTCTTTTCGGAAACGGAGAGAGAACGGGTAACTTAGACATAGTTACTGTTGCTTTAAATATGTATACACAAGGTGTAGATCCTAAACTTGATTTTTCTCATATAAACCAACTTGTAGAAGAATATAAAGAGTTAACAAAAATGGATGTTCACGCACGTCATCCATACTGCGGTGAATTGGTATTTACTGCTTTTAGTGGTTCTCATCAAGATGCCATTAGAAAAGGTATGGCTGCTAGAACAAATGATCCCAATCAAGTATGGGATGTACCGTATTTACCTATTGATCCAAGAGATCTTGGGCGAGAATATGAAGAAATTATTCGTGTAAACAGTCAAAGTGGAAAAGGCGGTGCTGCTTGGATTTTAGAACAAAACTACAGTATTTTTGCACCAAAAGCTATGCAACAAGAATTAGGAAGAATTATTACCGGTGAAGCAGACAAACTTCAAAGGGAACTTTCTGCATCAGAAATCTATGAAGTTTTTTCAAAAACATGGCTTGATAAAAAAGAACCGTTATGTATCGTAGATCTTGCGCAAGCATATGTAGATGGAAAAGGCGAAAGCGATGAAGTACTTTGTAGGGCATCAATTAACTGGAAAGGTGAAACTGTAGCTGTAAGTGAAAAAGGGAATGGGCCATTGGACGCCTTTGTATTAGCATTGCAACATAGTCCTATTCCTAAATTTACCATTACTGACTTCCATGAGCACAGTATAGGACAAGGATCAGGAACAGAAGCTATGGCATATGTTCAAATAACATATGAAAACGGTACCAAAAGTTGGGGGTGTGCTAAAAATACTAATATTGGTCGTGCCGGTATTAATGCTGTTGTAAGTGCTGTTAATCAACTAGTTTAAAATATATAAAGCCGTCTTTGAAAATAATAGACGGCTTTATTTTTTAATAAAAAATATTATATGGTTGTTTTATAACTTATTGAAGCAAAAAACATATTTTCGGGATGTTCATATTCAAGCACATTCACTGGAATAGAAATTTTCATCTCTCCGCTTCCACTTGTAAGGCTTACAAACGGAACAAGTATAACTGAAAACTCTTCTACATCAAAGTTTAATGCTTCTGCTTCTTTGTAGCTAACAGTTGCAGAACCACCATAATTAATACTAGTTTTTCCTAGGTTTTGCCCAAAGTCCATATAAAGGCTTGCCCCGACTGGGTATTGTATGTGCTCAATAAGGCTAACGGTACTTTGAGGCATAAAGAAAAATGACAAACTGGAGTACATATTTCCTATAGTAAATCTTGGTTCGATAAGAAGGTGCAAGTCATCAAGAGATAGTGCATCTGTTCCCTCTTCAGGATCTGTTTGTATTTTTGTAGCACCTGCTTGTAAGTATAAATTTGCATAAGGATTGTTTCCAATGAGTAGGCTTAATGCTGTATGTAAGTTAACTGTTTTAACTACAAGAAATGCATCGTTTCCTTTTTCATCTTTTGTATCAAAGGGCATACTTGTTCCAAATGTAAAGTCTACTATTGCAGCATTGGCAACTCCTACAAGTCTTAAATCAAGGTTTAAGGTATCCTCAGAATCTTTTTCGTTATGATATGCATAAAAAGATGTACCAAACGAAGGAGAAAAAACGGTGTTTGCTTCAATCCCAAATCCGTTAATTCCAAAAATACCACTTTCAGGTATGGCAATTTCTTTATCAAATATTGTTGAACTAAAGGATTTTGTTCCAAAATATTTTTTTGCAAAGTTATCTGAACCTATTATATCTTGAGTCCCTGCAAAAACTGAAAGGCGAGTATTAAAATGTAAACCATTTATTTGATATGAAAAACTTAGTTTATCTATAGTAAAGTCGGCAGGAATTTCATTAAAAAATTGGTTTAGCAAAAGATCTTGAGTTTTGAATGAAAACTCACTTTCTATCAATGCCTTGCTACCCAGCTGAATTTGTGAGCCATGAAATCCACGAACATGTAACTCTGCACCGTCAAAACTTCTATTTGGTAGTGCATCCAAGGCAATTCCCGCTTCTGTATCAAAAAATACTTGTGAATACATTACTGAGCATAAAAAAATGCTTAAAATAAAAAACAGCATAATTTTTTTATGGGCTTTTTTTTGTATATACATCATAACTCCTCTAGTATAGTAGTATACTGCATGATCTATGTTTAGTGCAATAGAGTAGAACTTTTATGAATAAAAAATATGCACACCTCTCGTTATATATCGACATATAAGGCTATTTTCAATACTATAGGTATCTAATTTTAAAAAAAGTTTTTTTTTCTCCTATATGTACTTGACTATTATTAAAAATAGAATACAATGTAAATATGAGCGATTATTTTGATGTAAACAATGAAGAGCTTTTAAAGGATTTCTTTAGTGAAGCCGAACAACAGGTCGAAACGCTTGAAAGTAATATTCTCGTTCTCGAAAATGACCCAAGTAATAATGATGCGGTAGATGAAATCTTTCGTGCTGCGCACACATTAAAGGGAGGCTCTGCTACTGTTGAAATGACAGAACTTGCAGAGTTTACGCATGCAGTCGAAGATGTTCTCGATGAGCTTAGATCTAATACTATTCAGATATCAGAAGACATAATTGATGTTCTTCTTTCCTCAATTGATATAATCAAGGCAATGCTTGAAGAGCGTTCTAATGGTAGTATTTACGAAGAGAATGTTGATCCTATTAAGGATAAACTACATTCTTATGTTCCTGCTAAGGCGGGAAAAGCTCCTGCAAAAAAAGCACCACCTCAAATGCAAGCGCCCGTTGTTACACAAGTTGTGCAAGCTCCCGCTGCTACAACGTTAGCTCATCCTTCAACACATCTTTCTGAATATGACGAACTTGAACTTACAGATCTTGCAGCAGGAAAAACTGTTTGGGGTGTAACTGTTATTTTTGACGAAGCAAATCCAATGAACACTGTTGGAGGAGTACAAGTTTTTACTGCATTAAAAAAATGCGGCGAAGTGCTTAAAACAGTCCCCGACTTCGATGATTTATATCAAGATGTGTTCCATGAACAAGTTGTTTACTATGTTGCATCGAATGATAATGCAGATACACTAGAAGATACAGCATTTATTGATGATGTTGTATCTGCAGTAGATGCTCAAAATATTAAAGAAAAACCTGCAGTTGCAGTGCAAGCTCCTGTAGCTACTGCAACTGTGGCTCAAGTAGCTTCTTCAGCTCCATCTACGTTACCTTCTCCTGAATCATTCCTTTCAGAAAGTGATTTAGCAGACTTACATAGTATGTGTAATGCAGGTGAAAAATTATGGGGTGTAACGGTTCTTTTTGATGAATCAAATCCTATGAATTCTGTTGGGGCAATACAGTCTTACGTTGCGCTTAAAGGAAAGGGGACTGTTGCAAAATCTATTCCTGATTTCGACGATTTGTATGATGATAATTTTTATGCACAAGTTGTATACTATGTTACAACGTCTTCTAGCGGTGAAGATTTGGAAGAAGCAGCATTTTTAGATGATGCTGTACTTGCAGTTGATGCAAAACTTATTGCCAATAAGGGTGGAGGACTTTCTGCTGTAGAGGTTCAACAGCCAGTTGTGGCAGCTCCTGTTAGCAAAGTTCAAGAAACTGTTGAAGGTACTGAAACATATCAAGAAGAAGCACAAGAGGTTTCAAAGCCTAAAAAAGCAGCTCCTGCACCTGCCAATACAGCAGCAAGCAATACAGGTAGTATTTTACGTGTAGATTCAAAACGAATTGATTATCTTCTTAACTTAGTTAGTGAAACAGTAATTACAAAAGCAGCCTTTAATCAAACTTTAACATTAGCTAATAATTTGCAAGCAGAGTTTCAAAATATTAATAGTGATTATAAGGATAAGTTACGAGAGTTAATTGATCAATTCCCTAACTATATTGAAAAAGTGCGGGCTGGACATAGTCTAAAAGATGTAAAAGCAGAAATTAACACCCAATTTGGTGAAATGCATGGACAGTTTGACTCTTTTGATGGAACATTTAAAGCCTTTGAAGGTAAGTTCCGTTCTTATACACAAAATCTTGGACGCATTTCAGGTGAGTTACAAGAAGGTGTAATGAAAATACGGATGGTTCCAATCAGCCAAATTTTCTCAAGATTTCCTCGTGTTGTTAGAGACCTTTCTCGAGATCTTCACAAAAAAATTAATTTGGTTATAGAAGGTGAAGAAACTGAACTTGACAAATCTGTTGTAGAAGATCTTTTAGATCCAATTATGCACTGTGTGAGAAACTCTGTTGATCACGGTATAGAAGCTCCTGAGGTACGCTCAGAAGCAGGCAAAGAAGAAGAAGGAACAGTTCTTCTAAAAGCCAGTAATGAAGGTAATATGATCGTCATTCAAATAAAAGATGACGGAAAAGGTATTGATGTTGATAGTGTTCGTAATAAAGCTATTGAACGTGGTCTTATTCACTCATCGAAAATAATAAGTGATGAAGAAGCATATCAATTTATCTTTGATCCCGGATTTTCTACTGCAAAAGCAATTACAAATGTTTCAGGCCGAGGCGTTGGATTAGATGTTGTAAAAACACAAATTGAAAAACTTAAGGGTAGTGTAGTAATTAGTTCAGAAAAAGGAATTGGATCTACCTTTACCATTAAAATACCGCTTACACTTGCGATTATTCAAGGTTTATTAGTAAGAGTTGGTAGTGAAGTGTATTCAATACCTATTACATCAGTTATTGAAAGTCAACGCATCAATGTGAGCGAATTAAAGCGCATTGATAACTATGAAGTAATGACTGTACGAGATGAAGTAATATCTGTGTTACGCTTAAATAGGTTGTTTAACATTAAGTCAGCAGAGGAATCACAACATGCCTTTATTGTAATTGTAGGTACTTCTGATAAAAAACTTGGAATTATGGTAGATGCATTAATAGGCGAAGAAGATGTTGTTATTAAGCCACTTACTGATCAATTTGTTGAGTCACCAGGAATAGCAGGTGCTTCAATCTTAGGTGATGGTTCAGTATCTTTAATTATCGATGTAAGCCAACTTTTAGCTTTAGGTATAAAGCTTGAATTAACAGCTAGAGAAATAAAGAGCATTTAAGGAGTACTCTGTGGAACAAACATTACAAAACACTTTGAACATACAGACAGCTCTTAACTTAGAGCTTGAAGAAAAAAAAGAACAACATGCAAACATTGATTTTAAGATGGTAGCATTTTCATTAGGTGGGAAAGACTATGCTATTGATATTCTTAGAGTAAAAGAAATAGCAAAGGCCGATAGATTCACCTATGTTCCAAATACCTCCCCATTTGTAGTAGGTGTATACAACTTACGTGGTGAAATTATTCCAATAATTGATTTACGTGTGTTTTTTAACGTAGAAACAGAAAAAGAATTTAACCCAAAAGATTTACAGAATATGATTATTGTTTCAATTGGTGAACAAAAGTATGGTACTATTGTTGATAAAATTGAAAGGGTAGCCGGTATTCAAAAATCTTCAATTCAACCTCCTCATCCCCTTTTTGCTGATATTAATATTAAATATATATACGGAATAGTTGAATACGAACAAAGAATGTACATTCTCTTAGATGTAGCAAGAATATTTGGCGTTGATGCAACTCCAGAGGATTTTGAACAAAAAGAAATAAAACTTGTTAATAATACAACTGAAGAAAAACCTGCCGTTGTTGCTCCACCTCGTCCAAAAATGGATGCAATTTTATCGGGCGCTCCTCAGGTACAACAAACACCTGTAAGAGAAGTAACACGACCAGTTTCAGAACCGGTAAAAGTGGCACCTGCAATTTCAACACCAACTCCTGCACCGATTCCTACCCCTGTACCGGTAGTAAAGCAAGAAGAAGTTGTTGCTCCTGTTGTTTCTAAACCAGCTGCAGCACCTTCAAGAGGATTTGATGAAGTTGAATTTAACTTTGTAATTGAGTCATTAAAAAAATATCAAAATTTCCATGTTTCACCAGTAAATGAAGGTTGGATAAAACAACGATACATTGAATGGAAGGAAAAAAGCTCAGAAGGTGCTCCTATTAATAATACCGATGACGCCGTTGAGTTCTTAAAGCCATTCTATTCTAAATTTAATGGCGCCTTTTGGTCTAAAGAATATGCAGATGCGGTTTATGAATCATTACCTGAAAATAGTGCAAGGCAAATTACTATTTGGAATCCAGGGTGTGGTGCAGGTTACGAAGCATACTCACTTGCATGTATTTTTCAAAAGCGCTATCCTGAAGCAAAAATTAAGATTTATGCACATGACACCGATTTAATTTTAATTTCGGGCGCACCGATGCTTCGTATACCGGATGCTTTACATGAAAGTTGGTATAAACCATATTTATCAAAAACACTTTCTGGTGAAACAATTTTTAATCCGGAAATTCGGGAATCAATACTTTTTGAGTATCATGATTGTACTCATATGAATGTTGTTCCTGTTTCAGATATTGTATTTTCAAGGGATTTTCTATCATATGTAAACGCTGACAAGCTAGAAGAAGTTGTTTTGGATTTTTATGAAAAATTAAAAGATTCCGGAATGGTAATTTTAGGTGACCGTGAGCTATTAACTGATGATTCAAAATGGCTTGAAAAAATGTATGGAAATATAGTAACATACAGTAAATTATAAAACGTTTTAGGAGGTTAACTTGAGAGTAGAATACATAAATCCTTTCGTAGAAACGGCATATAGTATTTTAGCTGAAGTTCTCGGCGGAGAAGTAAAGAGAGAGTCTTTATACTTAAAGTCTACTTCACAACCTGTGATGGGTGTTGCTGCGATTGTAGGTCTTGCAGGTGATGTTGAAGGACGTGTTCTTTTTGACATGACATTAGAGACTGCTCTAAAAATTGCATCTCAAATGAATATGGAAGAGCTTCCGGTATTTGATGAGCTTGCAAAGGCAACTATAACAGAATTGTCAAATATGATTACTGCACAAGCAGTAACAAAGCTCCATGATTTAGGATTTAAATTTGATTTAACTCCTCCAACAATTCTAACCGGTGAAAAGATGGAAATTTCTGACCACCAAGTTGAAGCATTAATTGTTCCTATGGTAACTGCTCAAGGACGAGTTGAAGTTAATGTTGCAATTAGAGAAAAGACTTAATAGGGTGAAGGACGAATATGAAAACAAAACAAGATTTTCCTACAATAAATGATAGGTCAATGGAAGGGGTTAAAGACGATGGCTCTAAATTTAGAGTGTTAGTTGTTGATGACTCAATTTTCGTTGCTAAGCAGCTTGGACAAATTCTTTCTAGTGAAGGCTATGAAGTTGTTGCAACTGCAGGGGACGGACAAGAAGGTGTAGATAAATATAAAGATTTATATCCAAATATTGACTTAGTAACAATGGACATTACAATGCCTAAAATGGATGGACTTACAGCCCTTGAACAAATTATGGCTTTTGATTCATCTGCAAATGTAGTTATGATTAGTGCTTTAGGAAAAGAAGAACTAGTTAAAAAGTCTTTGCTATTAGGGGCAAAAAATTACATTGTTAAACCTCTTGACAGAAAAAAAGTCTTAGAAAGAATTGGTTCAGCCTTAAAATAGTCATAACCTCTGAGATTTTTCATTACAATGATATTATTGGGTGTACACTTTGTATATCTGATGATATCTTGTAATATCCTTTTTTTTCTTTTATAATCCATTCTATTTTATTACTCTCTGCCAATAAATATTTAATTCTATGTATATATGAATACAGAGTTTTATTATGAGCCGAGCTTGTATTACCCCATAAAAATAATGACATTTCATCGAGAGATAGAGGTATGTCTTCATTGTTTTTTAATAAATCATATAATTTTCTTTCAGCCGGTCTAAATTTTGTATTATAATTTAATTCAAAAGTGTTTATATTGTTTTGAATATTGTTTAATATTCTTAGAATTTCACTTTTTTTTTCGTTATCAATGGTTGAGGATAGTAAATCAGGATTAAATGATTCTGAATCAAAAAATGCAATTGAGGTTTTTTCATTAAGAGGACCTAAGCATTCGGTAATAATTGAAATACTCTCATTTTCATGTAGAAAATTATTAGCAACCAGCACTAATAATAATTTTTTAGTGCGGGCCTCTTTTTCAAGCATACATAAATCTGTTGCCATACAACACTTACAATGTTCTTGTTGTACATAGTTTTGAAGCCCATGCATATGGGGATCTTCGTGCGTTAAAAGTACTATATTCATATTATCTCCAAAATAAGTAAATCAAATTGTTGTTGCAGCTAGTGAAGATATTAATTTTGTCCCTCTTGACCAATTCGTTACATTATGATATTTTTTAATTCTGCTTAATAATTCAAAGCGGGCAATTAGCTCAGATGGTTAGAGTACTACCTTGACATGGTAGGGGTCACTGGTTCGATTCCAGTATTGCCCAAAGTTTTTTTCTCCTTATATTTCTTTTTCGGCTTTTTTTCAAAAAAAATTATAATTATGTTTCTATTAATGGTAATAACGTCTTGTTCATATTTTTAATTAGGTATATAATTATCGAATAAAGTATAGGGAGAGAGAGTATGGAAACAATTTCTAACATTAACTCGGTAATCAACAATTTTGTATGGGGACCATACATGTTGGTTTTACTTGTAGGAACCGGAATATTTATTACAATTGCTACCGGTTTTTTTCAAGTTACGAAGATTTCGCTTTGGTTTTCAAAAACGTTTGGGTCTTTAACTAAAAAACGTGTTGCCAAAGAGAATATTACACCTTTTCAAGCTGTATCTGCAGCCTTAGCAAGTACCGTTGGAACAGGAAACATTGCAGGTGTTGCAACCGCTATTGTTGCCGGTGGGCCTGGGGCCGTTTTTTGGATGTGGGTTTCAGCTTTTTTTGGAATGATGACAAAGTATTCAGAAGTTCTGCTTGCTGTTCATTTTAGAGAAAAAGATGAAAATGGCATTCACTATGGCGGTCCTATGTACTACATTGAAAAAGGTATGAAGGTAAAATGGCTTGCTATCCTTTTTGCTTTGTTTGGAGCTTTTGCAAGTTTTGGAATTGGAAATATGACACAGTCTAATTCAATTGCCGGTGCATTGCAAAGTTTTTCTATTCCGCCACTTGTAACGGGAATTGTTTTTGCCGTTTTAGCAGGATTGGTTATTTTAGGTGGAATAAAACGAATTGCAACAGTAACAGAAAAACTTGTTCCTTTTATGGCAGTGTTATATTTTGTTGGAGCGGTTGTTTTATTAATTCTTAATATTGCAAAAATACCTGAAGCTTTTTCTGTAATCTTTTCAAGTGCTTTTAATGTAAAATCAGTTGGCGGTGGTGTTATGGGTTACGGTATTGCACAAGCTATGCGATACGGTGTTGCTCGTGGTGTTTTTTCAAATGAAGCAGGTTTAGGTTCTGCCCCAATTGCACATGCAGCAAGTGATTCAAACAATCCTGCAGAACAAGGTTTATGGGGTATTTTTGAGGTATTTGTTGATACTTTAGTAATTTGTACTTTAACAGCACTTATTGTATTAACTTCTGGCTTATATACAAGCGGTGACTTAAGTGGTGCCGCTCTTACGGCAAATGCATTTGAAGCAGGTTTTGGTAGGGCAGGAAATGTATTCTTATCAGTTTCTCTTATTTGCTTTGCTTTTTCAACAATTATTGGTTGGTCATATTATGGTGAACGCAAGTGTATAGAATAATCTTTATTGTAAGTATTGTTGTAGGTGCAACATTAGAATTAACACTGGTTTGGAATATTTCGGATACATTAAATGGACTTATGGCAATTCCTAACCTTATAGCACTTTTAGCTTTAAGTGGAACGATATTTGCTGTAACAAAAAAATATTTAAAAGATCAAAGTTCTACAGAATACAAGGACTAAGCAAAAAAAAATGGTGCACAATCAGTTGTGCACCATTTTTTTTATTTGTTTACACGTTCAACATATTCGTTGTATTCGGTGTTTACCAATATTTTTTCATCTTGTTTAATAAATAATGGAACACGAACAGTTAAGCCAGTTTCAGTTACAATTGGCTTTGTTGCTCCTGATACCGTGTCGCCTTTTACATAGTTTTCACTTTCTGCTACAATAAAAATCATTTTTTGTGGAATTTTAACATCAATTGGATTTTCTTCCCAAATTAAGATAGGGTATTCTTCACCTTCTTTTAAATAATAACCTAAGTTCTCATTTAAGTCAGCTGGAACGTTAATGGTTTCAAAACTTGTTGTATCCATAAATACGTGATTTTCGCCATCTGAGTATTGGTATTGAGCTGTTACTGTTTCGACAGTTGCATCTTCAACCATATCAGGTGTTTTAATTGTTTGTGTAAGTACTGAACCGTCTTTAAGATTTTTCATTTTTACTCGAGCAAATGCTGAGCCTTTTCCAGGATTTACAAATTCTCTTTCTGTTACAAGGTAAGGTGAGTTTTTGATAAGTAAAACTGTTCCCTTGGCGATGTCTCCGCCTCTAATCATGATTATCCTCTTTGAATATAATTTAGTTTGACTATTATAGCGAATTTCTTAGATTGTTTCAAGATACCTCACAAAAAAACATACAGAGAAGTGTATCCACAGATGACGCAGATGACGCAGATTTTATTCTATAACCTTTAATAATTTTCTACATAAATTGAGTCCATCAGAAAAATATATATGTTTCTAAGTTTTTTACTTTACTAAAAGATTATGGTGGCAACAAAAATAGAAATCCCATTAATCTGCGGAATCTGCGGAATCTGCGGATATTTTATGACTAATCTTGATGGTATGGCAACATAGTACTTTAAGAGGGAGAGGTGTATACCTTGACATCTGAGTTTTACTACGGTACAATTATATTATGGAAGTTTCCATGAAAAACACACAAAAAATCGAAAATATAATTCTATGGCTCTCTTTTGGTCTTGCGGTATGTATTGCTATTGCTGAAATAATTATGGCTCTACGTACAAGTTCGCAAGCTATTCTTTTCGACGCCATGTATGATTCCTCCGAGCTTGTTGTAATTGGTTTTACGTTATTTTTAGTACCATTATTTTATAAGCCAATTTCTGAAAAGCACCCCTTTGGTTTTGGACAAGTTGAATGTTTTTTTATTATTATTAAAGCATTTATGATGCTCGCAGTTACCTTAGGGCTTTCAATTAATAGTATTGAGATTGTACTTTCCGGTGGAAATAGTATTAATGAGAGAGAAGTTTCAGTTTTTCAGCTGGTGTTGGGTGTTACCGCTCTTATTGTGTATCTCGTTTTAAGTAAAATTAATAAAAAAATATCTTCTCCAATTGCAAGTGCAGAAATTATGGGCTGGAAACTTGATGTTTTTTCCGGTTTTGGAATGTCGACAGCATTTTATATATCTTCTTTTTTTGTTGGGACACCACTAGAGGTTATTAGCCCTTACTTTGACCAAATTGTGTCTTTAATAATTGTTGTTTTAATGGTGCCATCATTTATTAAAATGATTGTTACATCAATAAAGGACGTATTTTTATTTGCTCCCGAAACTGAAATAGTTGACTATGTAAAAGAAACAGCAGAGGTAGTATTAAAGGATTTTGAATTTAACCTAAAGTTTTGTGATGTTACCCGAACAGGTCGAAAAATCTGGGTTTCTATATATTTTACGGTAAAAGAAAAAGTTTTACTTGTTGATGATCTTAAAGATGCTACACAAAAGATAAATGAAGAGCTTTCTAAAGAGTTTGATGATTTTTATGTTGAACTTGTAGTAGAGCCTGTAGAAAAGTTTTATGCAACGACGTAAATCATAGTACTTTCATTGACATTTAATCCCATTTTTGCTATACTTCGATATAATTTGGAAAATTGTAAGAGGTCTGATAGGTCGCCTTTGTCGATGTATCATGTACAATAGGTAAGCGTTGCTTATTATATTGTATTAACTAGTCCTCTACGTTACACGCCGCTATTGCGGTATTTTTATAGGAGTTCCGATGTCAGGACATAGTAAATGGGCGACAATTAAACACGCTAAAGGTGCTGCCGATGCAAAACGCGGGCAGTTGTTTACAAAATTTATTAAAGAAATCTCAATTGCTGCAAAAATGGGTGGTGGTGACCCTGCTGCAAACCCACGCTTAAGAACAGCAATTCTTAAAGCTCGTGGTGCTAACATGCCTAAAGACAACATTGAAAGAGCAATTAAAAAAGGTACCGGCGAATTAGGTGGTGCAATCTATGAAGAAAAACTATACGAAGGTTATGGAGCCGGTGGTGTTGCTATTCTTGTTGAAGTACTAACAGATAACAATAACCGTGCTGCTGCAAATGTTCGTAACATTTTTTCAAAAACAGGTGGTAACTTAGGTGCTACAGGTTCAGTTGCATACATGTTTAACCGTAAAGGTGTTATTGAATACGATGCATCAAGCGTAAGTGAAGATGATGTAATGGAAGCAGGACTTGAAGCAGGTGCTGAAGACATTGCTGCAGAAGATGGTGTAATCACTGTTACAACAGATCCTTCAGAGTTTGAAAATGTTCTTGAAGCAATGCAAGCTAAAGGTTTTGAATCTGTTTCTGCAAGTGTATCCATGGTACCTGATACATATTCTTCAGTAGATGAAGAAACAACTCGAAAAGTATTAAAACTTATTGATAAACTTGAAGAAGATGATGACGTTCAAAACGTTTACTCAAATATTGATATTCCAGAAGGTTTTGAAGCTGAATAATTCAAACACTTTTATAAGTATTCCGGGAACAGTGAAAGCTGTTCCTTCTTCATTTACCGGTACTACTAAAAATAAAGTTATTCGCGTTTTAGGAATCGACCCCGGACTTGCAAATACCGGCTGGGGTATTGTTGATTATTCACAAAATCGCTATCGCCTTGTAGATTATGGGGTAATAGAAACTAAAAAAGATACTAAGCATGAACAGAGGTTATTAGAAATATATAACAGAATGATTTGTGTTATTTCTGAGTTTAAGCCGAATATTGCCGGAATGGAAAACCTATTTTTTTCCAAAAATGTAACGAGTGCAATGGCAGTAGCAGAATCTCGTGGTGTTCTTATGTTATGCTTAACACAAAATTGTGTAGACTTACAAGAGTTTACACCCAATGATATAAAAAAATCTGTTACAGGCACCGCGAGCGCAGACAAAGCACTTGTGCAAAAATACGTAGCGCTTTTATTAGGTTTACAAACTCCTCCAAAACCAGATCATGCAGCCGATGCAATAGCTGCTGCTATTACAAGAATCCACTCAATAAATATCTAATTTTTTCTTATATTTTTTTATTATATACCGATAATAAAGCATGAGTATATCAATGGCAGCAAATTATCAATTTACCGATATCTTTGGTTCAGCTTCGGCTATGAATAATAGAATTCCTCTTTCTTTATTGAATCCTGATGCAAAAATCGAAGAAAATGAAGAATACTTAACTTCACAAATTATTACGTATTTAGGCAATAAAAGAGCTCTTTTAGACTTTATTGGAGATTCGCTTGAAACTGTGCATAAAAAAACAGGAAAAGAAAAGCTTAAAATTTTTGATGTGTTTTCAGGATCTGGTATTGTTTCTCGATATTTCAAACAACATGCATCTTTATTAATTGCCAATGATTTAGAAATGTATACGAAAATAATTAACACCTGCTATCTTTCAAACTCTCAAGATCGTGATATGGTTCAGCTTAGGGGGTTGTTTTGTGATTTACGTGAACAGCTTGAAATGGCTGATTATAAAAACAATTGGGTAACAGGCGTAATACGAGAAAATTATTCTCCAAAAGATGATAACAATATTCAAGCAGGTGAGAGAGTTTTTTACACTACACGAAATGCACATTATATTGATACTGCTAGAAAAATTATTGCAGACTATCCTGAAAGTGCTCAACCATTTTTTATTGCACCGCTTTTAGCACTCGCTTCTGTGCATACAAATACTTCAGGTGTTTTTAAAGGCTTTTATAAAAATAAAGAGGGTGTTGGCCAATTTGGTGGTCGAAATAAAGATGCTTTGAGTCGCATTACCGCAGAAATGGATATTCAATTTCCGGTATTTAGTAAATTTTCTTGTGACACAAAAATCTTGCAGGGAGATTCAAATCTGATTGTAGGGGATGTTGAAGAGGTAGATGTAGCATATATTGACCCTCCTTATAATCAACATCCGTATGGTTCAAATTATTTTATGCTTAACATTATTGCAAAAAATGAAGAGCCAAAACAAATGAGTACTGTTTCTGGTATTGATGCAGATTGGAATCGATCCTCGTATAATAAAGCAAAAGAAGCTTCTAAATCTTTAGAAGACTTGGTTAGTAACGTTAAGGCTAAGTATGTATTGCTTTCTTTTAATTCAGAAGGTTTTATGACTATCGAAGAAATGAAAACCATGCTAAAAAAATATGGTAAGGTCACTATGAATGAATGTGAATATAATACATTCAGAGCATCTAGAAATCTCCAAAATAGAAGCAAGCATGTAAAAGAATTGCTGTTTTTATTGGAAAAAAAATAATATATCTCTGTATATATGTTTAACAGTTATTTTTTTGTTGCCAAGTATTTTTGACAAAATAATTTATCTGATTGTAATATATGGACTAATAACCATTTTGACAAAAAGCTGTATAATGCTTTACCCATTTCAATATCGGTATGCTGCATATCTTCCACTTGCTTTAAAATCTCTTTTGTAAATATATTATGCTGAACAATATGTGTTTTTGCGTTAAAATAGTCTATTTCAGCAAAAAGTTCTTCTTCATGTGAAAAATGATATTCGGTATATGCAACTAATTCTTTTAAGATTTCATCTCTGTGTTTAAAATAACTATCTTCTTTGCCAGTAAGTACATCATAAAACTTTGACAAAATATCAACAAGTTTTTTATGTTGTTGATCAACACTTATGAGTCCTGTGGTAAATTCTTTTGTCCATTCAAATTTTTCCAAAATTCGCACCTCTCTTCTTTCTAAATACCATAAAAGCTAACGATAAAAGTATACATTTATGTAGAAAAAAATCAACAGATAACTCTATTATATTTTGTAAGTTTTTGGCATAAACAAGAGACTTGATGCATTTTTTTTCTTTGCTTTGACTCTTTTTTTTCTTTATGTTATAGTGAGCTAAAGAAAATTTGGAGAGAAATATATGATAAAAAGAAATGCTGGTTTACAAAATATTGCTGCAGGATATTTATTTCCTGAAATTGCAAAAAGACGAAGGGAGTTTTCAGCAAAAAATCCTGATGCTAATATAATTAGTTTAGGAATTGGAAACACAACAGAACCATTAACACCACACATAAAAAAAGCTATGATTGACTATGTTGAAGGCTTAGGTACAAGGGAAGGGTATTCTGGTTATGGCGATGAGCAAGGAAACACCGCACTTCGTGAAAAAATTGCAAAAGTATTTTATCCCGGAATGGTAGATATTGATGAAGTTTTTATTTCTGATGGAGCAAAGTGCGATATTGGGCGTATTCAAACTCTATTTGGACGAGATGTGAATGTTGCAGTACAAGACCCTGCATACCCTGTGTATGTTGACGGTTCAGTATTAATTGGGGCAGCGGGAGCAAAACCTGAGGGTAAAGACGGTTATGCAGGTATTGTATACATGCCTTGTACAAAAGATAATGGATTTTTCCCTGATTTATCGGTTGTAAAAGAAAACTCACTTATTTATTTTTGCTCGCCAAACAATCCAACGGGTGCAAGTTCTACAAAAGAAGAATTACAAACGTTAGTAAACTTTGCAAAAGAAAAGGGCTGTATTATTATTTATGATGCTGCATATTTTGCCTTTGTTAGAGAAGAAGGCGTTCCTAAAACTATTTTTGAAATTGAAGGTGCAAAAGATTGTGCAATTGAAATTAACTCATTTTCAAAACCAATTGGGTTTACGGGTGTTCGTTTAGGTTGGTCAGTTGTTCCAAAGAATTTAAAATATGCAGATGGTACTCCAATTATTAATGACTGGAACCGCATTATGACAACCATTTTTAATGGAGCTTCTAATATTGCACAGGCAGGTGGCCTTGCAGCGCTTGATAATGAAGGCTTAATAGAAATGAATGGCTTGGTAGATTACTACCTCGAAAATGTGCGCATTATAAAAGAAGCCCTTTTAAAACCAAACTTTCAAAAATTAGGCATTAATATTTATGGTGATGGCAATTCGCCTTATTTATGGGTTGAGTTTCCCGGTAAAAAAAGTTGGGAAGTATTTGATGAAATACTAAATCAATGTCACATTGTAACTACACCAGGTGTGGGCTTTGGGCCAGCTGGAGAAAGCTTTATTCGCTTTAGTTCTTTTGGTCATAGAGAATCGATACAAGAAGCTTGCGAAAGATTAGCAAAATTTGCGTTGTAGAAGGAAAATATTATGGATACAAAGAGATTTGAATTAAACAAACAACTTGCTCAAATGCTAAAAGGTGGCGTTATTATGGACGTTATGAATGCAGAGCAAGCAAAAATAGCCCAAGATGCGGGCGCCTGTGCCGTTATGGCATTAGAAAGAATTCCTGCCGACATTCGTGCCGCGGGTGGAGTTTCAAGAATGAGTGACCCAAAACTTATTAAAGAAATTCAAAAAGCGGTGACTATTCCTATTATGGCAAAATGCCGAATAGGACACTTTGTGGAAGCACAAATTTTACAAGCTCTTGAAATTGACTATATTGACGAAAGTGAAGTATTAACTCCTGCAGATGAAATTTATCATATAAATAAAGCTGAATTTGATGTTCCTTTTGTGTGTGGTGCAAAAGACTTAGGAGAAGCACTTAGAC
>CAYJJW010000027.1:0-13413 GCA_964370555.1 uncultured Treponemataceae bacterium
ATGGCACCCCTTACACCAAGCATCTAATCTATTTATGAAATATGGTTTTCAAGATGCACTTACAAAGGCAATGATGACGGGTAAGGCTATATGGCCAATAAATAAGCTTCCATTTAAAGTTTCTGATGTTTTTATAAATGAAGGTCGTTTTTATGATTTTATTGGTATAAATTATTATACTCGAGATGCAATTGTAACGGGGAAGCAATCTCTTTTTGAAAACATCCCTATTAATGATCTCGGTTGGGAAATATACCCACAAGGAATAATTGAAATTGCAGAATCTTTATACAATAAATATATTGCGCCTATTTGGATAACAGAAAATGGAACATGCGATAACACAGATTCTTTTAGATGCAAATATATATATGAGCATTTAAAAGTTATTCAAGAATCAAAACTGCCCATTGAACGTTATTATCATTGGTCTTTTATAGACAATTTTGAATGGGCTGAAGGTGAAGAGCCAAGGTTTGGGCTTGTACATGTAAACTATGAAAGCCAAAAGCGCACCATAAAAAAAAGTGGAGAGTTTTATTCAGAAATTATAAAAGAACAAGGTGTTACAGATGCCATGTATGAAAAGTATGTAAAAACTGAAACCTATTATACAAACCAAGTAGATAATAATTAAAAATGTTTTACCATAAAATCTAAAGAAACGTATGGTAGTACATTATTATTATAGGTTCCGCCTCCGGCTCGAAGAATTACTCCTATTGAATCTTTTATCCGTAAACCTGTTAATGCTGATACTTGAAAAGTGATATCTTCAAACAAAAAAATTTCTTCATAACTATTCCAAACACCACCCGCTGATGCACCTATGCCGGTAAAAAATTGCCCACCCAATATTGTTAACTGATTTTTTGGTTGAAACTGAAAATCAAATTTTAAGGCAAACTTATGAATCCCGTATGTATGGCGTTGCATAATATGTGGAAAAAATGTTCTATCATAGGTTGTAAAGCCGTACTTTGTTATAAGTTCAGGTTCAGATGTAAGGGAACCGGTAATATTGGTACCAATAAATGTATTAAGCACAAAACTGGTAATCCTACTAAACGAAAGAGCAGCCGCAAAATCTGTAGAAACTGCATCAAATAACACAGGGGCGCTTGGATCAAATAAAGGCATTACACCTACACCCTTCAAATTATTATAAAAACCACGAGTGGGAAACATATCATAGTTTAAGGTGCTAAATGTATAGCGCATTGAAAAATCAAATGCGTACCCAGGCTTTTCCATATTCTGATTTGTGCTATCATCATTATTTTCATTGTATGCCAAACTTGAATCGACCCATCTAAGACCAAGTTCAGTAAAAAGCTTATGTTCGGGAGAGAAAAAGACTCCATTCCCAATAGAAAAATTTGCATGGCGAAGTTGAGAACCGGTAACTTCTATTTTTTCAAAACCCGAACTTTTAACATCAAGAGTACTAAAAATATTAGCTTTGGTTTCAAAAAAAACTTTTTCAGTAATTGGTTGCATAAATAAAACTTCAATGCCAGTAGTATGCAAATAAGACCCTCTAATTGAAATTAAACCACCATTATCATTTAAATCTCTAAACTGTAATGTTGTAGCAGGACTTAAAGCCCATGTTGAACTACTTGAAAGTGTACCTTCAAATAATATAGATGTATTTAAATGCACTGTTTTTTGCTGCTTTTGAAAAAACTCAAGCTCTAAGGTATTCCCTTGTGTTCTTTTATCAATTCTTGAGGTAACTAAAATATAGTTACCTGTATTATAGGCTTTATGTAGCAATAGGTTTATTTCATCTTCTCCAAGAGAACCAGTTTTTATATCATCAAATAAGGACAAAAGTAATTTTCTATCACTTTCAAGAATATTTTTTAATACGATAGCTTCAACCTGTATTTCCGGTAATGCACTATATGTGTTTTGTCGTGTATAGATGCGCTTTTCATCTGATTGAACATAGGTAAATGAAAATCCATCATCCGTTAGAAGTTCTGTATCTTCTATCAATTCTGTCTTTGTTTCAGTGTCACTATCCTTAAATATCTTTGAACGAAGTGCAATTAAATCTTCCCTATATTTTTCAGCTTCTTTTTTACCTTTTTCATAGATTTTTTCTGTAGAAGCATAATCCATTTGTCCAAATTCATAAATATCGGGATATATAATTAAATCTGCAAGTTCATAATCATCGGAAACAACAATAACTTGTTGAAGAGCCATCACTTGATTTAATGCTGTAAGAGGGTTTGAATTAAACTCATCAGCATCATCGCTCATCCTATCAGTTATCTCAACTGCTATTATTATATCATAGCCTAAGTCTTTTGCAACTTGAATTGGAAGGTTGTTTCTAGCAAAACCATCTATGTAATACCTCCCGTTCACAGGAAAAGGTTCAAATACTGCCGGAATACTCATACTTGAACGAATTGCTTCTACCAAGTCACCTTGTTCCATAATAACAAGTTCACCTGACAATAAGTCAACAGCAGTAGCTCTAAATGGTGTTAAAAGGCTGTCAAAATGTATGTACGAAGGAATCTTTACGGTGCTAGATTTTAGTTTATTGTAAATATACTGGCCTGTTAAAAGTCCCTTACCTAAATCAAGCGATAAATCTTGACTTAGCTGTACATTTAAGATATTTGATTCTAGGCTATGCCACCCCAAAGCACTTTCTAAAGGACGGGTTGTAGAGTCTTGAAAAAGAGATGGCCAATCGAGGCTGAGCATTTCATCTGCTATTTCTTCGCCGGTATAGCCTGCACTGTAAAGACCGCCAATTATTGCTCCTGCACTTGTTCCTATAACCATATCAATAGGAATACCCAGCTCTTCAATAAGTTCTATAACAGGAATATGAGAAAAACCTCTTGCACCACCACCGGCAAGCACCAAGGCAACAGTTGGGCGATCGATATCATTTGTTGTATCCGAAGCATTTATTTCTTGACCATATGTATAAAATCCAATAAAAAAACTAAAAAATGTTAAAAATAATATATTTCTCATAAAAACAGTATACGAAAAATGATACACTTGGACAAGTACTGATAGTAAAAATCTACTTACTTATTACGCACAGATTCCTGTTCAAGCAAAATTTTTCTGTTTAATGCCTCTGCATCTTTGAGCATTGTAGCAGGAATTCCATACGCTTTTTCAAGTGCATCTTTTTCTAAAATTTCATGAGGAGCTCCAAAGTCAATATCTCTGTTTGGATAAAACAGTAAAATATTTTCTGCGTATTTTCTACTTAGCTCTAATTCGTGAAGAGAAACATAAATGGGAACATTATGTGCTTTGCTATAGTGCTGCAAATACTCTAAGGCTCTTTCTTTTTGATAAGATTCCATTGCAAAAAGAGGTTCGTCCATAAAAAGAGACTTTGAACCATACAATACAGAAAAGGCTAAAAGAGTACGTTGCATTTCACCTTTTGACAAAGCATTTAAAGGCCTAGATAAAATTGTTTCAAGTTCAAATACTTTTTTAACATCGTCCAACATTGAGTTTTTGTTAACGGTTTCATTTTGACCTTTTTGTAATACTTCTTCAATAACGGTCCCCATTACATCGGTTGTTTCAAATTCCATATTTTGATAAATAACTGATGCTATAAAATTGCGCTCTTCTTCTGTTTTCGAAAAAATAGTATCATTAAAAAGAGTTATTGTACCCTGTTGAGGAATAAGTCTTCCTGATGCTAATAGCATAAAGGTAGATTTTCCACTACCGTTTGGTCCTATTAAACATACAAAACCTCCTGGAAGTGTTGCAGAAAAATTTTGAAAAATATTCTTCGTATTTTCTTGGTTTTCTTGCGGAAATGAAAAAGTTACTTGATCAAAATGTATAAAATTTTCTATTGTCATATATCACCACTCTTAATATAATTTAACCATAAAGTCTAGAGATGCAAAAGGAGCTATATCTTTTCCATATGATCCTGCCCCTATACGAATTATTGCTCCGATAGCATCTTTAATACGCAAACCCATTAAGGCAGAAGCTTGCCACTCAAGATCATCAAAGCTAAGAAGCTCTTCGTAACTGTCAAGAACACCACCAACAGCACCACCTAAACCACTAAAAAATTGTCCACCTATTATTGTTAATGGTTGACTCGGTTGAAATTGTAAATCTGTTTTTAATGCAAACTTATGTATACCATATGAATACCGCTGCATAACATGAGGGAAAAAAGTTCTGTCATATGTTGTAAAACCATACTTTGTCATAAGTTTAGGGTGATTACTCAATTCTTCAGTTATATTTGTTCCTATAAATCCATTAAAAACTAAACTACTATTAATATTAAAAGGAATAGCACCTACAAAATCGGTTGTTACAACATCAAAGATAACAGGAAACGTGGTTTCTTCAAGAGGAAGAACACCGGTAACAGTAAAATCGTTATAAAAGCCTCTGGTTGGAAAAATAGTATAATCTACATTATCATATGTATATCGTGAAAAAACATCAAGTGAATATGCTATTTTCAAATTATTAATATCTAAAACACCATCTACAATATCTGTTTCGGCTTGGGTTGAGTCTATTGTATGTATTCCAATTTCATTAAGCCATCTATGCTCAGGCGAAAAGAAAATACCAAAAGCAAGTGCTAAGGAGCCTTGTCTAAAGTGAGAATCCTTTACTTCTGTGTTGGTGTATCCTGAATGTTCAATATCAAGAATACTATATCCATTGAGCCTTCCCCTTAAGAACATTTTATCGTTAAATGGTTGAAAATACATAACTTCTAAACCGGTTTTACTCAAAAAAGTTCCTTGTATTGAGAGTATACCACCAGTATCATAAATATCTCTAAATTGTAAAGTAGATGATAAGCCTATTTCCCATGTTGCACTTTCACTTAGTGTTCCTTCAAAGGCTTGCATAACACCAACTTGTATCGTATTTAAGGTTTTTTGATAAAAATCTAACTCTAATACAGATTTTTCGTCGATGGTATTTATTCTTGAAGTAACCATAATATAATTGCCTGTTTGATATGCCATTGTCAAAATTGCGTTTAAGTCATCACCGCTAAGTGGTTTACCTTTGATGGTATTAAACTTTGAAGTTAGCATCTTTTCATCACTGGAAAAAGCATTATAAAATACGATATCTTGCAAAACAATTGGATCAATATTTGTATATGTTATTTTTTTCTCACTGGAATCTATAGTATTTTTAAAATCTGTAGCATTATTAGAAAAAATTTGTGAACGTAGTGCAATGAGATCGTCGCGATATCGTTCTGCTTCTATTTTTCCTTTTTCGTAAATTTCAGGAGCAAATCCGTAATCCATGTTGCCAAACTCGTACACATTTGGCAGTATCACTAAGTCGGCATATTGATAGCCTTCGGATATTACATCTGCTTGTTGTAATGCAAGAATTTGATTTAGAGCAACCAAAGGATTTGCATTAAAAACATTGGCATCTTCAACCATTCTATCAGACATATCAACGGCAATAACAATATCATATCCAAGTTCTCTTGCAGCCTCAATTGGAAGGTTATTTTTTATAAAGCCATCAAGATAATATCTTCCGTTAACAGGGAAAGGTTCAAATGCGCCGGGAATACTCATACTAGCTCGAATTGCATCTGATAAATCTCCCTCGTCTAAAAACACCAATTCACCAGATAACAAATCAACTACAGTAGCTCTATAGGGTGTTGAAAGATCGTCAAAATCTATATATGAAGGTATTTTTGCCGTAAGCGATTTAATTTTATTATAAACATATTGTCCTGATAACAAGCCTCTACCCAAATTTAAATCTAGCTCACTGGTCAATTGAAGATTTATGAGATTTGCTTCCGGGCTATGCGACCCCAAGGCACTTTCTAACAAGTGATTTGTAGAATCTTGAAAAAGATTTGGCCAATCTACATATACCATTTCTCGAGCTATTTCTTCTCCTGTATAACCTGCACTATAGAGCCCACCAATAATTGCACCGGAACTTGTACCAACAACAAAATCTATTGGAATACCTAATTCTTCCATGAGTTCAATTATTGGTATATGTGCAAAACCTCTGGCACCTGCCCCTGAAAGAACGAGAGCAACACTGGGACGATCGCTTGATGATTCATCCAAGGGAGTATTCTCTTGTGTAAAAACCGATAAGGCGCAAAACGAAAATAATGCTACAAATAATAAAATCTTTTTCATTACATAAGTATACGATATACAACAAACTTGAGCAAGTAGTAACAAATAAACTTCATTAAAATCATGCTTGTAATTATTTACTATACGCATTAGTTGAATTTTCTTTTCCAGGACTTAAATTGCTGGTTGCAACTATTATCCAATCCTCTTTTTTATAAGGGAAAAGTGTTTGCCCCTGGTTAAAGTTTTCAGCAATTTCTATAACATTTTGCCTGCAAAAAGTTCTGGTTGCAGTTATATACTCTATATTTGAAGCAAAAGAAACTAGTGCTTCTTCTTCCCATAAACCTCCATATATTGCTTCTATAACATACTCAAACATAGCATCTTTAGGCCAGTCTTCTTTAATACCATCTACATATGCAACTGCATCAAGTAATGTTCCATTAAATCTTTCTCGCAACAACAGTACATCATTTTTTGAAAGTCTCGTTTCAGTGCCGGAAATATATATATCGCGTCCTTCCGGTGAAGAGAGTTTTGTATTTGATAAAGTTATATCACTTCCAAGTTCATTAACAGCACCTTCTTCTATAGTTCGCATGTGTAACACAACTCTCTCCCCCTTTTTTACTTCAACAGAAGGAAATACATAATCTTTATCAATACCATCACTTGCACTATGTAGCACCACCCCGGCCAAATTACCATCTTCTAAAATATATATTTCAACAAATTCAGTTCTGGGTTTTGAGTATTCGGTGCTTATTTCAGAAAAAATCATTCTTGGAACACGAGAATTATAACCTGAAAAAGAAAGTGTAAATGATAAAGTACTTCCAATATCATCTTTAACAGTTCCTGAAAGTATATACTGTAAGTGGGCTTCTGTTTCAAAAGGAAACGTAAGTGAATACTCAAAAATATTTTTGTCAAGATTCTCTATCTTTTTTTCTTGTATTTTTGTGTGAACAGAGCCTACCAGTTGAGCCCTTGAATCTACCACACTATTTTCATTTTCTGTTTTTTCATTTAAGTTTAGCACATAGTAGTCAAGTTGAGGAAAAGTTACTTTATGCGAAAAATGAATTATGGCGCTTGTTTCATTTTCAAGAGTAAAGTGCTCTAATGTTGGGTATGTATAATCACCCGATAAGAGACTTAATCCCTCGGAAGTAAAAGCACAAGATCCTGCAGATACTAAAAAGCATACAATAAACACCAATAATACAGACATTAGCCATGAAATTGAACCGCCAACCTTTTTTTTCATACACTTCTCCTTTTTTTTAATTAATCTCTATATATATTATTGTATCAAAATGTTATTTTTAAAAATAAAAATAGATTTTTTTTTCATTTTTTTATATACTTATGGTATGAATTTTACAATAAAAACACTAAGCCTCTACAAAGACTTGTGGTATACAACTGAAAAAAATGTAGATGTAATTAAAACAGAATATTTATGGAAATATCGATGTGGCAATAAAAATAATGAGTTTAACCCTAAAAAAGAGCTCTACCTTTTAGAAGGCCAGTTTTTAGGAGAATCTCTTAAAGTAGCACCTACAGAAAATGCAAAGAATTGTTCTGCTATAAAACAAGGAAAATATTTATTTTTACAAGGCCTCATTGTAGATAAAGATGCAAACAATCAGGATCTACTTTTAAACGCATCAGAAGAATTATATTTAGAAAGCTTATGGCTTGAAAGTAAAATTATTGGTGATGTTGTCTATATTAGGTTTCTTGAAGAAGATGGGAAAAATGTTTTCCAAATTTTCAGAGAAGTTGAAAGTACATAAAAAAAGAGACTGTTTGTTAACAGTCCCTTTTCAAATAAAAAGTAATTACTTACCAAAATTATCTATTTCTAATGTTTCAACCATGTATCGTATAGAATTTCCATTAGCAGTTGCAATTGTTTTTTCAATTACAAAAATAAAACTCTTTCCATCAGGAGATTTGAGTATTTTTTCAATACCATAATCAATTACCCCGCGTCGTTTAATATCAGGATTTCCGACAATTTGTTTTCCTATAAGATCTCCATTTTCATTATATTTTTCTACAGCAATAAAAAAGGATGATTGAGAACTTGGTGTACTTCCTGAATACCAAGGAGTAATAGAAACTGCATAAGAATCTTTCCCATCAGTTGGGGCCCGGGCCCCGGCGGGCCGCGCCCGTGTACCAGATTTAACATTAGTAGAACTTTTAATATACAAAACATTATCAATGCCTACACTTTTAAGTTGAAGATCATCGAGATAGCTTGCATGTTTATCCCTTAAATCGGTATACAAGGTATGTCCATTTTTTCCCTGTGTTTTAGAACTTGCAGGTGTGGTGAAAACAGCACCATCTACATAATCATTTTCTGCAATATCAACAGTATAGATTTCAGCATACCCTTGCCAGGTTTTATCAACACTTCCGTATTGCCCAAAAACATATATCTTTCCATCATTAGAAAAGCCTTCATCAATGAACGCCGCAACATCACCTGCTACTAAAAATGATGCAAATGAAAAAAGAACACAACACAATAACATACGTTTTAACATATAATCCCCCCATTGAGAGTAAAAATAAAATAACTCTAAATATTATATCGGTTTTTTATGCAAACGTCTTTACATAAATTTATTATAAGAGTATGCTAGAAGTATGACATTATCCACTCAAAATAAGTTTTTATTATTTTTTTCATTCCTCAGTGCCATTATTGGCGCATTTTTCATTGTTGGAATAATAGTATTTTTTTACAATTCAGCATTAAATGCTCCCGATACTATATCCCTTATTTCTCTACTTACAGAAACAACGCAAGTATATTCCATACATACTCTTATTTTTTTTGCACTGTATGTTCCAATTGCAGGTTTCACCGTTTATTTTACATTTGAAAAAACTAAGTCTCCCGAAATGCTATATTATATTGCAATGCTCATTGGTTTTTTTGCTGAAACATTTTTGCTTTGTATTCCCATTTTTTCTTTACAAAATGGATACACAACATTTTTGCATTCTATAAGTAGCATTGCTTTTTTCGGTAAAATTCAGGTAATACTGTCTATTTTACTACAAGGTGTTCTCATAGCTCAAGAAGCATCTAGGGACTCTGATAGGTTTATAGGAATTATATCGGTTGTTGCATTAGCTTTTGCGGTAATTATTCCTATTGATGTAACCACAATTACAGTTGATATTTTTCCTTCATACGGCTTTGAATCTCTTTTTTCTATTATTCGAGTTTCTTTTATTATTATAGCATTTTGTGCTATGTTTTTATCTCCCGCAAGCAAAAAATCTGCAGATTATAAAAAAGCATCTATTGCTTTTTTTATTATGAGCATAGGATACATAATTTTAACAAATACAAAGTCTTTTATTTCATTATGTACTGGGTCTCTATTTGTAATTATTGGAACGGCCTTTTTTCTAAAGCATCTACATAACTACTATATGTGGAAATAAACTTGAGCAGTAAATCCTAAAACTAAAGGAATAATTATATTGTCAAAGTCTTTTATTGGCAAAACTTCTATAAGAGTTCCCAGCAAGGCAAGCACTATTGCTATAAATCCGTTTTGAGTTACAAAAAATGTTGAAAGAAATATTGCAATAAAACAGGTTACACTACCTTCAACTGTTTTTCCACCACCAAAAGGAATATAATGCCTTCCATAAAGCTTTCCTGCAAGACTTGCAAGTCCATCACCAAAGGCTAAGGCATATATTGCAATCCCTGAAGATTTTTCATCAAATAATAAAGCACTTAAAAGTACCCCTACCGCCAACGTTACAGGTCCTAATACAAAGCGATTTTCATCTCTCTTTCTTGCAGCAACTTCTGTAAGAGATGAAACAAAAAAAATGTTCTTTCCCCGTATTCGTAATGTTTCTGCAATGCAATATATAACTAAAACAGAAGCAAGACCGTATAAAACTAAAGTACGCATATGTTCTAAAAAAAAAGGAACAAGACCGGTAGCAAGATGTATAGACTTTCGTACCATTTCTTTTCGTATTGAGTTAAATTCTTTTTGAATAATAATTCCGGATTTATGCACGTACTTCATAGTACACCTTAGTTAAGAGAAGTCTGCTTTAGACCTTCTTCCCCATACAATGTTCTTGGAATTGATGCATAAATAGCAGGATCAAATTCACTAATAGGATACAATAAATATTTTATATTTTGCTCTGCAAGATTACTTCCTTCTAAACGTACCATAGTTTCTTGATTTCGAGTTAAACTATCCCACGCTCTTAAAGATTCAGAAAAATGCCCAAGAGCTTCTGTTTGTAAGGAAGTATTTCCCGTTCTATCAGCAAGTTTTGACAATGCTACACCAAGATTATTTGTTGCTTTTAAATATAAATCAACTATAACTGCATGGTCGGAGCGAACTTGAGGAAAGAGAATTCCATAACGATCTCTATCGTTATTTAAGATAGACAAAAGTCGTTCATAGTGAGAAACTGCAGCAGAATCATCATTTCGAATTGAGAGAACATTTCCTAAAGCAAGCAAGAGATTTCTATCTGATGAGTCTTCAGAGGCTGTTTTAATAAAAGAATTGAGCGATTCAGAAAATCTTTCTCTGTCATATTGAATATAGCCAATTTTGTATCGAATAGATGGAGTATCATAGCTATTTTCTAATGCATGTACATAATTTTCCAATGCAATATCTAAATCACCCGAAATAAAGTAATCTAAATCTGCCATGTTACAATATAACTTTCCAACATTTTCATTTCCAACAAGACCTGTTGTAAGAGCAGCCTGTTCAAAAAGTCGTATACCATCTGCAAAATCTTCTTCGGCTAAGAGATATTCTTCTTTTGCAGTGTAAATTTCACCAATAATCTATATGAATTAACATGTTTTAATGTGCGCTCATGTGTTTGTTTTTTTGCAACTTCAAAGTTTGCAATAGAATTGTTTAAAGCAACAATAGCTTGTGAGTCATTATCGGTATAGACAAAATAGCGCGCGAGGTTATAGTGTGCTTCAGGTATTGTTTCATCGGCTTTTACACCTAAGTCTAAAACATGTCTTAAATCTTCAATCATGCTTCGCAAATACTCATCAGATGGAGGAAGATATCCATAGCGTTTATCCAGTAAATATCCACCTAACTCTACTAAATCATTTGACTCAAGCGAAACCTTATCAGTACTTAAAAAATACGACTCTAGTGTTAATACTTCACGTAAATTATCAGTTCTTATAAAATATCTGAGCATTCTAGATAAATATAAATCATTTTGGCCATATAAATCCATAAGAGTAGCATATTCTAAACGTGCCCTCTCAAATCTATCTTCCCTCTCTTGCCCCTGAGGAGATGCAGTTGCCCAATCTAAATAAATATCACCCAGCAAGAGCATTGCGTCTTTATCATTAATATGGTAATCAAGTATGTATCGTCTTGTTATTTCTGCAGCACGTTCATAATTTGCAAGATCGTATAACTCCATTTTTGCGTATTCCATTGCTGCATCTTTATCATAATCAAAGCGGAGTACCAATTGATTATACATATTTCTAGCACGTTCATATTGATTTTTATCTCGATAAGCTTCTGCATACCTATAAAACCATCGTTTTTTTACCTTATATGATAATGCTTCATTAAACTTAATTTCTGATTGTGCGTACAAATCATTTTCTATTAGCGCATATCCATCATTATACAACATCTCTGCTCTAATGGGTCTATATATAAATGTTGCGGTAAGATAAAATAGTATATAAAATACTGTACCTAATACAACCGCTGCAATTGCTCCGGGAATAATACGGTTTTTTAATTGATACTCAAGTGAAAGCTTATAAGCTTCATATTGTTCTACTGTACGCCTTTCATAATTTAAAGGTACACTAATAACAATATCGAGCATTTTTTCTAAGTGAGTTGCAAGCTTTCTTGCTGAAACTTTTTTTACAACTTTAAACAATACTTCCATTATGGCAGCATCTGTAAATTCATTGCTTATAATTACTTTATCAATTGCTAAACGTAAGTTTAAGGGATATGAGGGTAAATTTTTCTTAAAAAGTTCGTATTCTGTATCAGTTAAATGAGTACGCTCACTGTCATCAGTTTCTTCTTTTTTGCGCAATAAACCTAGTGGAGACTTTTGTGAATCAGCAGCATCGGCATCTGAAAATCCCGGAATTTCAAAGTTGGTATCGTCAAAATCTGCAGAAAAATCAGAATCATCACCATCAAAATCTTCCATACCACTTGTATCAAATCCACCGTCAATATCAAGTGCAAAATCGTCAGAGGCTCCACCAAAGTCATCAAAATCAGAAGATGAATCCATAGACAAGCTTTCTTCACCGCCACCGAATCCGTCATCTAAACTAAAGCCATCAGATGAATCGCCAAAGTCATCAAAATCATCTTTGGGTCCGGACATATCAATATCAGACCCTATATCTAAACTTTCAGCACTATCGCCAAAATCAGAACCCATGTCTAAACTTTCAGAACTATCTCCAAAATCGGATCCCATATCTAAACTTTCTGAACTATCACCAAAGTCTGATTCTAGATCTAAACTTGCAGGGGCATCACCAAAAACGGAATCCAAACCTAGGTTATCTAAAGAGGACTCTCCTCTAAAACTTGAGTCTAAGTCTAAACCGTCCAAAGAAGGTTCTTTTAACTCAGCTCCTAAGTCAAAAGCTGCATTAAATGCATCATCATTTTCTAAGGCTGATAAATCGTCAATTATTTCAGGCTTTGGAGTACCTAATAAATCGTCTATAGATTGATCGTTTAATTCCTGTGTAGAGGTAGCTAAAAGCCCATCAAGGTCAGGTATTTCATCACTAAAGGAAGATGCAGTATCTGGCAGGACAGTATCTTCTAAAACAATACTATCAGAATCAGGTGGTGTAGATGGAGGTAAAATATCGTTGAGCATTGCTGCAACATCAGGATCTAAATCTTCAGTATTTAAAGGCTCTTCTTCTACAGTAGGATTAGCGGCATTTGCCATGCTTGCAAGAATATCTTCTGTAGAACCATAATCTTCAGAATCACTGTCGTCATTATCTAACTCGTAATCTTTCTCAGGTTCGGGAAGCCCAAACTCAAAATCATATGAATCATCTTCTTGAGGTACATTTGATGGAATATCTACCTCGGGCATAGTAGTACCGTTCTTTTGGCGAATCGCTACTTCATCACCTACTTGAGTAATATCATCACTAAATTGTTTAAGACTCTCTATTCCAGGCATTCTTGATTAA
>CAYJJW010000027.1:13423-18855 GCA_964370555.1 uncultured Treponemataceae bacterium
TTTTGTGCAAAAAAGACTTTTTATTTTACTTACAATATAATCATCGGTTTTTTTTAAAAAGGCTTTATTTTTTCTTAACATTTTTTCTAAAAATCCGATATTAGATATAACAATATGAAAAAAATAGTATTATTTGCGCTTATTAGCATATCATTATCGCCCCTCTTTTCTCTTGATTTAGCTCAATTCACAGATAAGCAGTATGTTTTAGATAACCTATTACAAACGATAGACAGACCTCGCGCTCCTGCGATACATGATAATTACATAATATTTACCGCAAATCCAAATGTACGCTACACTGGTATTGCCTTTGATTTTGAGCAATATCAAACTATCCATACATTTAAGCGTTTAGTTCGCCAAAATGAAGATGGCAATAACTCTGAAAGTTTTGTTTCATTTTATATTTTAGAAATTCCACAAAATATTCAAAGTATTTCATATAGACTGGTCATGGATGGCTTATGGACAACAGATCCTCTTAATATAAAAAAAGAATATGACGCAAGTTCAAACTTATTTGTTTCAACTATAGCCTTACAACAATCACAAGTTATAGAAACTACATCAAACAAAAAAACAGTAAAATTTGTATACGAAGGTGAATCAGGTAAAAAAATCCGCTTAGCAGGCAACTTTACTAACTGGGATCCATTTATTTACGAATTAAAAGAAACGTCATTGGGTATATACGAACTTGAACTAGCATTGCCCAAAGGAACATACTACTATACATACTATTCAGGAATTCATTCCTTTCTTGATGAAACAAACCCTGAAAGAGCCTACACAACAGATGGCAGAGTTGCTTCAGTTGTAACGCTTAACTAGACTTATTTTGCCAGTCTTTTATTATTTCAAGTGCTGAAGTTCTTTCTTTAGTACTTGAAAAAAATAAGGTGATGGGACCCCTTTTTTCTGTAACAACTTCAAGAGTATTGTTAATTTCTGTTTCGTATTCTAATGTTGGAAACAATACAACTTCATGCTTTTTAATAAGCTTTCCATCTACCGAAAGTAAGTTTTCATATACACCGGCTTTTAAACGATATAAAAGTTCACGAACACACATTTCTATAGCAAGCACTGCTGTCGCGTGTAATACAATCGCAACAAATAAAGAAAATTCTCTAAAATAAAGTATAACAAGCATTAAAACTGCAAAACCAATTACAATAATAAAAAGACTTATTTTATTTTTTGCAAGTGGCATCAACATTTTTCCTGTTTGTTTTGAAAACAATGCTAGGCGTAGCGGAAGACTGAGTAAAAGCAATGCAGCAAGTGCATAACTTATTATGTGTACTATTGTCAAAATATCCATAAAGGTATATTATACTAAAAACGCAAAAAAGGAAACACTTAAATGAAAAATATTGAACATGTTTTAATAGCAGGAGCAGGCGCAATTGGACTTATGGTTGCGCATCAAATATATAATTATAATCCTAAGGCAGTAAGTATTCTAGCACGCGCTGAGCGCTTAAAAAGATACCAACAAAATGGCCTATGGGTAAACGATGAAAAAATTGATTTTCATCTTGCAGATGCAGACTCTAATGCAAAAGACTCAGGAATCCCAACAGAAACTGGATACCCAGACTTAGTAATTCTTGCGTGCAAAAATCAGCACTTAGAAACTATTTTAGATGATTTACAAAACTACATTGGAAGTGAAACACGAATACTTTCTCTATTAAACGGTATTTCAAGTGAAGAAATTATTGCAAAAAAATATTCAAATACTCAAATCCCGCTTGCAATGATTTTGGGAACAGATGCACAACATGGAAATGAGCACTGTTACTATGGGCCAAAGGGAATTATCTACTTTGGAGAAAATACCAATGCAAGTGTTGAAGGGAAACCAACTCAAGAATGCACAACTGAAGTACAAACTATTGCTGCCTTTTTTGAAAAAGCAAATATTGCATACAATGTTCCAGAAAACATGCTTAGAATGCTTTGGTATAAATACATGGTAAATGTTGGTATTAACCAAGCTTCGGCAACCTTAAAACTCACCTATGCACCGTTTCAAGACAACGGAAAACCTGAGTTTGTACAAGAAGCAAAAGAGTTTATGGTAGCCTTACAAAAAGAAGTTATTGCCGTTTCAAAGCATACCGGAGCAAACCTTAGCGAAGAAGATTTAGAAAAGTGGTTTACTGTTTTAAATAGTTTAACACCTGATTCCAGAACTTCAATGTGCCAAGATGTTATTGCAGGAAGAAAAACCGAAGTTGAACTTTTTTCAAAAACTATGAGTGAACTTGGGAAAAAATATGGGGTTCCAACCCCAACTAATGACCTAGTGTATTTACAACTAAGAACGATTGAACAAAGCTATGCATGTTTGTAAAGGGTATCTCTACCCTAAACCAAACAAGCTGTAAATTATTACCGTTGATACACCTGCTAAACAAATAGCAATACTACTCATGGCGCCTTCGGTTTCACCCATTTGAAAGGCGCGAGTTGTGCCAAGAGCATGGGTAGAAGTCCCTGTTGCTAATCCCAAAGCAGTTTTATCTTTAATACCTAAAACCTTACCTAAAAATGGAGCACAAATTGCTCCCATAAATCCTGTTATGGTGGTTGATGCAAAGGTAACAGCCCCAATACCGCCTGCCATTTCTGCAAGTGGTAAGGCTATAGCAGTTGTAACTGACTTAGGATACATGGCAACTTTGATTACTTCATCAAGTCCAAAAAGGTTACACATAAAATATATAGAACCGATTGCAGCAAGCGATCCTACAAAGGTTCCTACTAAAATAGGAATTAGATTCTTTTTTAATACTTCAAGCCTGTTATATACCGAAACAGCAAGTAATGCTGTCATCGGAGCTAAAAACATATAAATAATGTCTCCACCTAAATTATATGCCTCGTATGGTATGTTACACACCTCTAGCACAAAGATACAAATTAAAAGAGCAATAATAAGAGGGTTTGCAAATGGATTATTAAAGCGAGAGCGAACCTTCACCCCAATATAGTAGGCAATAATTGATAATGTAATACCAAAATAAGGGGAAAAAATAAAAGTGTTCCAAAAAGTTTCAAACATGCTAGGCCTCTCCATGGGTAGACTTTCTACATCGTAGATAATTCTGGAGTTTAATCACCGCCTGTACGGTCCAGCCGGTAACGGCAAAACAGATAACAACCGAAATAATATTGATAACAAAAAGAGGCACAATAATACTTCCCAAAAGCTCTAAATGTTCCATTAATGCCAATCCAGGGGGAATAAAAAAGAAGGCCATAATTTGTTGCATAAAATCTGCCTTTTCTCTAATGTGTCTAACCTTAAGTATCCTAAAGAATAAAAGAAAAAATAACACAATCATGGCCAATACACTTCCAGGCATTATAAAAGGAAGCACACTCGATATAGCATTGCACACTAAACAAAGTGCAAAGATAAGAGCAATTTGTAAAAGAATTTTCATGGCCCTATAGTATCATGAAATAAAGATTTTGACTAGACGTTTTGGTTTTGTAACCAAGTCTTTACTGCAATAACTGCAGATGGAAAGGCAAAGGGTATTGCTTCTATCTCTTTTTCAGAGTTTACTGGAAACAATTTAAAATCGGTAATTTCATTTTCATCTTCTGCCTTTAAGCTTTTCATTACTTCTTCCATGCTTAAAGATACTTTTGCTTCAAAAAACAAATCGCAGGTTTTATATAAAAAGCCCTTGTATTCATACGAGTTTGGAGCACTGCACACAAAGGTAACACTTTCAATAGTTAAACCTGTTTCTTCAAAGCCCTCTCTGATACATGCATTCTCGGCTGTTTCATCTTGATCAACAAATCCGCCTGCAAGAGCATAAAACCCTTTTCTAGGCTCCCTTCCCCTCTTTATGCATAAAAGAGATTTTCCACAGTTAGCTTTATCTTCAAAAACAAGTATTAAACCAACTGCAGTTGCAACATTATTGTAAAGGGTAAATGAGCAATCAGGACACTTCCACTTTTTAAGCTCTTGATATTTAATATGTGTACTTTTGCACATGGGACAAACTGAAAAATTGTTAGCGGTATTGTTATTCATTGTTTTATTATATATGAATTACCAAAAAAAGCAATGCGTATAATTAAAAACAGATTTAGTTAGTCTTGACTAATTAAAAAAATCGCAGTATACTATAGTAAAGTTATACACATGTTTAATTTTTAGGGGAAATAATGGATTTTAGTCTTAATAACGTACTTTTTGCTCTTGGCTTAACACTTTTTGCAGGTCTTTCAACAGGAGTTGGAAGCATTATTGGTTTTTTTTCAAAAAAGTTTAATCCCAAATTTTTAAGTATTACGCTAGGCTTTTCTGCAGGTGTTATGATTTATGTATCCTTTGTAGAAATTTTTGTAAAAGCACGAGATTCTTTAGCGCTTGCCTACAGTGATAAAATGGCCTACACCCTAACCGTTGTAGCATTTTTTGTGGGTATCGCCATTATAGCATTCATTGATAAAGTTATCCCAGAAGAAAACAATCCGCACGAAATAGGAGAGCTAAAAAAATACCAAACAGGTGATGCATGCCCTTTTCCATTTCACGAAAATCATCCAAACAACGAAGCTTGCGAAACTGTTGAGAGTCATATAAAAACAAAAAAACTTATGCGTATGGGTATTTTTTCAGCCCTTGCAATTGCTATTCATAACTTTCCTGAAGGCTTAGCAACCTTTATGAGTGCCCTTACTGACCCAACATTAGGTATAAGTATTGCAGTTGCAATTGCTATACACAATATCCCCGAAGGCTTGGCAGTATCTGCCCCTATTTACTACGCAACCAAAAATAGAAAAAAAGCCTTTTTACTTTCATTTGCATCGGGTCTTGCAGAACCCATAGGAGCACTTGTTGGTTACTTTATTCTTAGACCATTTATTAACGATGTAACCTTTGGCCTCATTTTTGCCTCGGTTGCCGGCATTATGGTATACATTTCACTCGATGAGCTTTTACCCACTGCAGAGGAATACGGCGAGCACCACTTATCTATTGGCGGCCTCATCGCCGGTATGGTTGTAATGGCTGTGAGTTTATTGTTGTTTGCGTAAATTAATGTATAATTTAAACTTGTCAGGGTGTTACAAAGGTAAAGGATTTTTACAACACTCCCATAATATTAAGAAGAGAAAAAGAAATTTTGGATAACATAAAACTGGGAAAATTTTTAAGTTTACTATTACGGCATAAGCCTGAAACAATTGGATTAACACTTGACGAAAAAGGCTGGGCTGATGTAGCAGAGCTTATTACATTAATAAATAAAAATAGTGATGTTGGTTTAAATTTTGAAATATTATATGAAATTGTAGATACAAATAATAAAAAACGATACTCTTTTAATGAAGATAAAACTAAAATTCGTGCAAATCAAGGCCATTCGATTAACGTAGACGTCGAG
>CAYJJW010000028.1:0-18469 GCA_964370555.1 uncultured Treponemataceae bacterium
CTTCAAGAAGCCCATCGTTAAGCATTACATCTGCAAGCTTTCTTGTTTCTTTATTTGCCTCTTGATACACATTTGTATCATCTATTTTATGATCATCATTTGAGTGTTTTATTAAATCGTCAAACATATGTGCATATTTTTTTGCCAGTGAATTTTCTTTCATTATTCCTCCAAATATTCTCATGTCTATCAAAAACAGAATACCCCTAAAAAGAGAAGTTGTCAATACAATTTTTTTGGTTTATTTTCTAACTTTGAGGTTGTTTTTTTCTTTATAGGCTTTTTTGGCAGCATACATCCGTTCATCAGCAACCGTTAAAAGAGCCTTTAATTCTTCTCCTTCACTCGGATACAGAGCCTCTCCTAAACTAGCAGAAATAGAAATCGTATGCCCTTGTATCATAAACCGCTCCTTAGAAAGTGTATTAATTCGCTTCATCACTTCTTGAATTTCATTTTTTATTTGAATATTTTCGACAATAATTACAAATTCATCTCCTCCTATCCTAAAAAGCAGCCCATCGCTTTTAATGTTTGCTTGAATTCTTTTTACATAAGCAATAAGCAAACGATCCCCAATTTCATGACCTAGATTATCATTAATTGGTTTAAACTCATTCAGGTCGATATATAACAAAGCAAAGTGATTACCACCCATATTAGAGTGCGGCTTAATATAAGATTCTAACACTCTACGATTAAAAGCTCCTGTTAAAGGATCTCTTTCAAGCTTATATTCAACTTTTTTCATTAAATAGTATATTAATGTTGCAATAAGTGTAAAGGCAGCCCATAGTAAAATACCAGTTGTCATTATCTCCTTTTTATCGTTTTTTACGTACATCGACAAAGTCCATATATTACCACCTATTTTTATAGGTATGCTCTGAGCAAAAGCCTCTTTAAATTCTTTTGTCTCTGTAAAAAGAATTTCCTCTCCTTGATACAAGGCTGAAATTCTAAATTGATATCCAAGATCTTCGAAAATTCCAGTATCCTTTAGCGCGTCTGGAACAGGCAAAACAATATTAATAAACCCCCAAAAAACAGAACTATCTTCTATATGTACATATAAAGGATTTCGAATTGCAAGACCTTTCATTCCTTGTATAAGGTTAAATGGACCAGATACAACAAACCTGTTTTCTACTATTGCCAATTGCGATTCTGTTAATGTGACTTTATCAGTAAGCAGATTATGCCCAATAGTTTTCTCGTTACCATCTAAGGGATATGCGTATTTTATTATTCCCTCAGGAGCATACTGAATAGTAATATATTCAATACCTTCTCCTACAGCGTGAGCAAGTGCATTAAAATTAGATTGATCTAAATTTCCACCAGTGGTAAGAGTTATTTCTTTTAATACATCGGTAGCATGGACTGCCCACTGCATTTGAGTTGTTATTCTCTCTGCATGCAGAGAAAGCACACTATATAACCTTTCATTTTTTGCTTTTGTTGTTGAAATCGAAATAAAAACTGTGAGCATAAGGCTGAGAATAAATAGAAGTGTATAAATTTTTTTTGACAATGGCATGAATAAACCTCATTTTTAAACAACTAAAAATACAAAATGTTACATGAATATTTCAAAACAAAGGTTATTTACTAAAAAGTCATCAATCTCTAACATATGCAGAGGCATACTTCACTATTTTTTCTTCTGTTGCTTCTTCTCTCAGAACCTCGCCTGTTACTCGGCCCTCACTTAGCACTAAGATTCTATCACATACCGTTAGTAGCTCAACCAACTCAGAGGATGCAATTATTATCCCTACTTTCAATTTTGCTATTTCCCTCAATAAATCATATATTTCATGCTTTGCTCCAATATCTATGCCGCGTGTAGGCTCGTCACACAAAAGAATTTTAGGATTTTGTGAAACCCAGCGCGCAATTATTACTTTTTGCTGATTTCCTCCACTTAATGTCATAATCGAATTATCGGCATTATTAGCTTTAATCAAATATTTTTTCTTAATTTTCGACATAAACTCATTGCACTTTTTTTTATTAATCAATCCTTTTATTATCATTTTTTTTAATACAACTAACAAGCCATTGTTTAATACAGACATTTCAGGAATAATTGCATCATATCGCCGATTTTCGGGTATTAATGCAATTTCATTTTTAATGGCATCTGTAGGTTTTTTAATATTTACAAGATTTTCATTGATATATATACCTCCAGTATCTGCCTTATTTACACCAAAAATACAATTTAACAATTCCGTTCTACCCGCTCCTATAAAGCCGGCTAAACCAAGAATCTCGCCTTCTCTTAAATCAAATGATACATTTTCGAATTCTCTATGACGTCCTAAATCTCTAACGCTAAGTATTACTCTCTCTGTTGATGAGCTTAAATAATCATCATTATTCTCAATCTCTCTCCCAACCATTAAAGAAATCAATGTTTCAACATTTATATCTTCAATCTTTAAAGTTGCAATATAAGCCCCATCACGGAGTATAGTCGCTGTATCGCCTAGCGTCATTATTTCATCCAAACGATGACTTACATAAAGAACGGTAGCTCCAGATTCAGCAATATACTCACGTAACCGCTCAAACATAATATCTCTTTGATTATTTGTTAAAGCAGAAGTAGGCTCATCTAGAATCAAAAACTCCGGTTTAAAATACAATGCTTTTGCTATTTGAATTATAGATTGCTCTGCGATACTTAAGCTTTCCAAAATTTGAGAGGGATTAAGCTTTAGCTGAAAAGAGTGCAATATTTTTTCTGTCTCTTGAAACATATATTTTTCATCTAAAAAAAAACCTTTTGTGCTTTGAGATGACCCCAAAAATATATTATGCGCTATGGACATATTTTGGCAAAGCGGAACTTCTTGATGTACAACGCTTATACCAAGATTCTTAGAATATTCAATATCTTTTATTATCTCTGTTTTACCATTGATTATAATTGATCCCTCATTTGGTCTCAATGCTCCCCCGCATAGATTTATCAATGTTGATTTTCCTGCACCGTTTTCACCACACAAACAGTGAATTTCTCCTTTTTTTATTTTAAAGGAAATATTATTTAGAGCAACCGTTCCACCAAATCGTTTTGAAATATTTTGAAATTCTATATGTGCAACCATATCAGTCCCTCCCTATTCTTTAATAATCCAAGTATCAAATAATACAGCTAAAATGATAATCACACCTATAAATCCTGTTTGCCAAAACACAGGAACACTTAATAAAACCATTCCATTCTTGACAACACTCATTATAATTGCACCAATAAAAGTCCCTAAAATAGTTCCTCTACCACCTTTCAATGCTGCTCCACCAAGTATTACGGCTGCAATAATATCCATCTCGCGACCAACACCTGCAGTAGTGGGAACAGATTGTAAATAAGCAATACTAATTAGCCCTGCAAGAGAACAAAGCATTCCAGTAATAATAAAGGCCATAACTTTGATTTTTTTTGTATTTATCCCAGACAATTCAGCAGCCCTCTCATTTCCGCCAGCAGCATATAAGTCAAAGCCTAGTTTTGTTTTTTTAAGTAAAACATGAGCAAAAACAAATAATACTAGCATGATAAGTACTTGAACAGGAATAACCCCTATACTTTCCCCCATTTTGAACACCCAACTTTCCTGTGCCTGTTCTGGAAAAACGCCTATACTTCTACCTCCCGAGATAGAATAGGAAACACTTCTAAATATTTGCATTGTACCTAGGGTTGCAATAAACGCTGGCATTTTTGCTTTTGTAACGAGCATTCCGTTTATAGCACCAATTATCCCTCCAAGCAGTATAGCCAAGAAAAAAACCAAACTTGCTGCAACCTCACTCTTAAACAATAAAGCTGAAAACATGGCACTTACGCCAAAAATGGACCCAACAGACAAATCCATTTCTGCTGAAATAATCAAAAAAGTCATTCCAATTGCCATAATTCCAATCTCTACTGTCTGCCGCATAATATTAATAAGGTTTAGAGGCCGTAAAAAAACAGGAGAAATCATAGATAAGGTAACAAAGATTATAATTAACACACATATAATTCCAAGTTCCCGAAAGGCTTTTATTTTATTTTTTATCATATAGTTTCCTCTTCAAATATTTATTCTTTTCCATAGTTTGCGCGTTCTTCGTAATAGTCAGGAACCTCACATCCTGGTTTTTCAAACCATTTGGGTGCATCAATACCTGAAACCAAAACAACATTCCCCCATGGTTCAAAAGATCCTGTGCGTACAATATATTTTGCTTGAGGTAAATATGTTTCAAACAAATCTTTGTGCGGAACTGTTTCAGGCTCGCAACGTTCACAAACTGTAGATATTTTTTTAAAAAGATTTGGATTATATTTTTTTTGCTCTTCTGCAATTATCACCTTCTCATAAATCAGCTCTTCTACAAGCAATTCTAAAACAGTATCAATTGATGGTAAATCCTTTGCGATTGCTAGATCTATTCTTTTTTTTCCATCAGAAATTGGAACCCCAGCATCGCCTATAATAATAATTTGCTCGTGTCCCATATCAGCGATAGCACGTATAAAATCTCTGTTTAGTATCCCTTTTGATTTCATCTCATTTCTCCTTTTTCAATTTTAAGAGGACTATGCATAGCCCTCTCAAAAGATCTATTCTGGCTGAATTCCAGTAACATTTTCAATTGTTACTAATTGTGCTCCCGTATTCATGTCTATAAAATCAACATTATTAACAATATGATTGTATAGTTGTATTACAGAGTAATAACCTTGTAAAAAAGGGTTTTGTCCAACTGTTACTTTCATATCTCCATTAGATACATGCTTTAAAGATCCTTCTGTCAAGTCATATCCTGCTCCATATACTTTATCCTGAAGACCTTGAGAAGCAATAAAGGTTCCTATAGCTTCGCTAAAAACATCAACACCAATAATTGCTCTAACATCAGGATTTGCTAAGTATGCATTTTCAATTACACCATATGCATTTGTTAAATCAGTACTAATATCTATTATGCTTATTAATTCAACTCCAGGATATTCAGAGGCAGCTTTTTGCAACCCAGCAGCTCTATCTACCAGGGCTGTATCTGCAGGCGCACAACTAGCAATAATATATTTACCTTGTCCATCCATTTCTTTTTCAAACATATACTTACCTAGCTGATAGCCAGAGTCAATAAAATCCTGTCCTATAAAAGCCTTTGTACCACTTCCTGGCGCATTCATATTGAAACTTAATACAGGGATTTCTGCCTCATTTGCTTTTTCTATTACTGAATTAAAACCCTTCAAATCCCATGTTACAGTTGCTATACCGTCATAATCGGCAACTATACATGATTCTAGCAAACTTACTTGTTCCGCTAAATTACTAGCTGTAGCAGGGGATGATACATCTACCTGTATACCCAAATCTTTCCCTGCTTGCTCTGCGCCATCTGCAAGTTTTGCATAGAAAGAACTATTCATAGCATGCATTACTACCGCTATTTTCACATCTTTTTCATTCATACTTTGATTATTGGTACTATCATTCTTTGTACAAGAACCCAATGTTAAAATTAACAACACTACTGCCACTAAACTTTTCATTTTCATTAATTACTCCTTATAATTTGTTTTTCATAACCACTTCATCTATAATCCAAGATACTTTGAACTATGAAGAGCACCTATTATATATCTATTTTACTTTACCTCCTCTTTTAAGTATATTTCAAGTTGCGTTTTATCTGGAATAGAATCAACTACACCATATTTTGTAACAGCTAATCCAGCACATATATTGGCAGTTTTCACCGCTTCTTCAACTTGCTTTCCTTCCGCAATCCCGACACAAAAAGCCCCGCAAAATACATCTCCAGCACCAGTAGTATCAACAGCTTTTACAGTTATAGCTGGTATAAGCGCAACCCGATCTTTTGAGGCTATTAATGCACCTCTTTGACCTAGTGTCATTATTACTGTTCCAACACCTTTTTTTATAATCAAATTTGCAACCTCTTCATCAGATATTGCAGATATCAAATCACAACCAACAAGTTGTCTAGCCTCTATTTCATTCAAAATAAGATATGTTATATTCTTTAACAATGTATCAGAGAGTTTTTTGTAAGGTGCAACATTGAGTACAAACATAACATCCTTTTCCTTGCATTTTGAGGCCATATATTCAACAGTGTTCATATCCATTTCAAGTTGCATTAACACTACGTTAGATTCATTTAAACTTTCTACCATTAAATCGATATCATTACGATCAAATTCATAATTTGCAGCAAGGGAGATAACAATTTCGTTCTCTCCTTCATCGTTGACACAAACAAAACCCACTCCTGTAGAGGAACCTTTTTTACTTGTACGCAGAAAAGGAGTGTTAATACATTCTTGCCTCATTAATGAGTAACACATTTCTCCAAAACTATCTTCACCAACACAAGTGGCAAAATTTACACTTCCTCCGAGCCTTGCACATGCAACAGCTTGATTTGAACCTTTCCCTCCATGCATTAATTGAAAGTCAGACCCTTCAACTGTCTCTCCTTTTACTGGAAAATCAGTACATCGCATTGTCATCCCAACAGCATAACTTCCGACAACTGTTATTATAGGTTTTAGCATATTTTTCCTCCTAAAAATTATTTATAAAACTCTTGTATTCCATATTTTTGTGCAGTCTCAAACAGTGATATTATTTTTTGGGGAGAAATCCCAGCTTGTATATTATGTATTTGAGAAAAAACAAAACCTCCCCCTGGTGCATAAATTTTTATCATGTTTTGTGCCTCAGCAATGATATCGTCAATAGTTCCGTTTGTTAATGTAGTTTGAGTACTACAGGCACCGCCCCAAATCGTAACTTTTTCGCCAAATTCTCTTTTGATAGTCTTCGGATCCATATTCGCACATTCTTTTTGAATTGGATTAAGTATGTCATACCCAGATTCTATAATATCTCCTATTATTGGATAAATACTCCCACAACAATGCATTGATATATGCATATTTTTCTTTTTTCTTTTAATTGCATCATTTATCTTTGCATGCCTGCCTTTAAAGAACTTTCGGTAAACAGCAGGAGAAATCAATAAGCTGTCCTGAGACCCAAAATCATCATTGTTTTGAACAACATCAACATAATCACCTAATACTTCAACATACTTTTCCATCATAATTATATACGCATCTGTTAATTTATTGAGATAGTATTCTATGAGTTCGGGTTCTTCATATAATTTGATTAAAAAGTTTTCATATCCCCAATCCTTTAACCCCTTTTCAAAGAGGCTAAAACTCGTAGCACCCGAAATTAAAAAATCTGTTTTCTCATAGAGATACTTTGCTTTATTTCGTAAGTATGTTAATTCAGCAGAACTTATACTGGGCAAAGAAATTTTATCAATATCACTTTCATCTTGGGCGTCTTCTAGCGGATGAAACACCTCATCATAATACAATGAAGTGCTAGCTCTCTTTGCAATAAGATTGTTCTCAACATCATAAATACCTAGAGACCCATCTTTTAACGGTATAGGGTTATAATCTTTAGCTAACAAACAATTGCCACCACCTAAAGGAAGCGTTCCAGGTTTAAACTCATCTATAGAGAGACCTAATGACGGTTTAAGCCGTGGCAGAATAACAACATCAGAACCCAGTTGCGCTAATATATCAAACTCAATTTCTGCCAATAACTGTTTTACATCAAAGAGTATAGTATCGGTTTCAATCCCCAAATATTTTTTAAGTTCATTATATGCATTTGCATTAATACCCGTAGCCCTTGAAGAACCAATATCAATAGGGACTCTATCAGGTTCCATATGATTTAATGACATTAAAACTCTTTCCCTTGAAGTTAAACTCATGCAATATTCCTTTTAATTAATCTTTTTAACACTCTCACCTATAATGAGATCACCTTTAAATACTTTTTGTTTTTCCGCTATTTTTTTTCTTGTAATAATATTTAATAGGTTTTTCGCACATACTTTTCCCATTTCATAACCATTAATTGCCATACTACAAAGCTGTGGATGAAAATGCTTCCCATAATTAGTTCCATCCAGCCCTACTACAGAAAAATCATCTGGTACAGTTTTTTTTCTTTCATGTATTGCTTTACAGACACCAATTGCCATTAAATCATTTGCACACAAAATAGCTGAAAAATCGTTGTCATCGAGCTTTTTTTTCATGGCTTCATATGCCAAATTAAATTTATAGTCTCCTTCACAAATCAAATTGTCAATAATTTTTAGCCCACATTTTTTCATACCTTGAATAAAGCCTTCATAACGCAAGGATGCATTATAGGATTGTGAGGGACCCTTAAAAAAAAGAATATTGGTGTGTCCATGGTTAAATAAATGCTCTACAGCTTTTTCTACAGCTCCAATGTTATCAAATATAACAGAAGGTATTTCTTCTATCCCTTCACCATATCTTTCTGCAATAACTATCGGGAAAGATTTATTCCATAAATCTATAATTGTCGAATTATCATCACCATTATTTCCTGTCGTAATCATAATTCCATCAACAATATTATTACTCAAACTCAACAAGAACTCATTTTCTTTTTGCAACTGCCCTTCAGTATTACATAAAATTAGCTTATATCCTTTCTCCCCTAAATAATCCTCCGCACCCTTAAAATATTCCTGAAAAAAGTGATTGTAAATATCAGGTAAAATAACTCCAATTAAATTAGTTTTGCGTGTTACTAGAGATCTTGCAGCAGGGTTTGGTTGATAATTAATTTTTTTTACATAATCAACAATCTTTTTTTGTGTTTCTTTTGAACAAAAACCATCAACATTATTAATAACGCGAGAAACAGTTGTAATTGAAACATTACATTCTTTAGCAATATCTTTTATTGTATTTTTTTTCATATCTTCCTTCTTGAGGTAAAACCTTTTACTAAAACGTTTTACCTTGCATAATTAAATGTTAAACCCTGTTTTCTTATTTGTCAAGCAAAAAAACCAACTTATTAGCAGATTCTTTAAGTAAATTTAGCATTCTATACATTATAATAGTTTTTTTATTTCCATGACGCAAAAAGATGACTGCAATAAAAACAAAAGTTATTTACTACAATAAATATATATAGTATAATATGTTCGACTAAGAAGTCTCACAAAACTGTTACTTAGCACATCATATATTATTTAGAGGAGTATTTGTGGAATCAGGAAATATAGTTCTTCAACAATTAGTAAATGGTATATCATTAGGAAGCATTTATGCGCTTATCGCATTAGGCTATACAATGGTATACGGAATAGTTAAACTCATAAATTTTGCACACGGTGATATCTTAATGGTAGGTGCGTATTCAGGATATTTTGTTATGAGAACAATGGGAGCAAATCCCCTTTCAATGATGATTGCATTTTTGTTTTCAATGCTCATCTGTGCATTGTTAGCAGGAATCATTGAAAGATTTGCATACCGTCCTTTAAGAAATTCACCAAGATTGAACTCTTTAATAACAGCAATTGCAGTATCGCTTATTTTACAAAACGGGGCTCGTATTTTACCCTTTATTGGACCAAACCCTAGACAATATCCTGCAATACCTACAGTAAGCATTGCTATAGGACCTGTTTCCATTTCAAATATCCAGCTCATTGTTATTGCTCTTTCAGCTATATTAATGATTGTGCTTAATTACATTGTAAACTATACAAAAACAGGGAAGGCAATGCGGGCAGTTTCATTTGACATGAGCGCAGCAAGCTTAATGGGTATTTCTGTAAATAAAACCATTGTATTTACTTTTGCTCTTGGAGCAACCCTCGCTGCTGCAGGCGGAATTTTATATGCAAGTGCATATCCTCAAATAGACCCTGTAATGGGAACAATGCCGGGACTCAAAGCCTTTGTTGCTGCAGTACTTGGAGGAATTGGATCTATTCCGGGAGCAATGCTTGGTGGTTACATTTTAGGCATTGCAGAAACACTTACAAAAGGATTTATCTCATCTCAATATGCAGACGCAATTTCGTTTTCGCTTCTTATAATCATTCTTCTTGTAAAACCAACCGGTATTATGGGGACAAAAATAAGGGAAAAGGTATAACAAATGAAAAAAAATATTAAAAATATGCTTATTCCAAGTGTGGTTGCACTACTTGCAATTTTTATACCGGGAATTCTCATTCAAAATTATATTATTGATGCATATACTGCACAAATTTTAACGCTTGCCGCAATAAATACAATTATGGCAATTAGTGTAAACATAATTTGCGGAATAACAGGCCAATTATCTTTAGGACAAGCAGGTTTTATGGCAATTGGTGCCTACAGTTGTATTATTTTTACACAAAACTTTGGGATTCCAATGTATATAAGCATTATTTTGGCTGCTTTATTCACAGCTTTTATAAGCCTTTTTATAGGTTTTCCTACATTAAAACTAAAAGGTGATTACCTTGCCATTGTTACACTGGGATTTGGAGAAATTATTCGTGTATTATTGGTTAACTTTAAAGATCTTACCGGTGGACCAAATGGAATACGATTTGAAGATCCACAAGCGGTAAATATGACTCTAAACTCAGATCTTGCATGGTATGTAATTATTACTGCTTTAGTCATAATAATTATTCTTTTACAAAACTTTTTGCGCTCAACATACGGAAGAGCAATCCTTGCAGTGCGTGAAGATGAAACAGCAGCCGCCTCTTCCGGGATTGGTGTTTTTAGTTATAAAATGACCGGGTTTGTTGTAGCTTCCTTTGTTGCAGGTATAGGTGGTGCATTATATGCCCCTTTCCTTGCCTTTATTAAGCCTGACCTTGCCTCCTTTAATAGAAGTATTGATTATTTAATATTTGTAGTGCTTGGCGGAATGGGATCTATTACCGGATCTGTTATTGCAGCTTTTACACTCACCTTTTTACAAGAGTTTTTGCGCTTTTTACAAGATTTTAGATTAATAATTTATCCAATAATACTCATCTTAGTAATGCTTTTTAGACCTCAAGGATTACTTGGGATGAAAGAAGCCTCCTTTGTTCAAATGTGGGATACACTCTGTGGATTTATCAAATCAAAACCTTCAAAGAAAAAAGCATCTGTAGTAGCTCAAAACGAGGAGAATAACAATGGACAATAAAAAACTTCTTTTACAAGCTCACATTTCAATCGTTTTTGGCGGCTTAAGAGCTGTAGATAATTTTACGTGTGAATTACACAAAGGTGAACTCGTAGGTCTTATTGGACCAAACGGAGCAGGAAAAACTACTGTTTTTAATATGCTTTCAGGAGTTTATAAACCAACTGAAGGTGAAATATCTTTTTGGGATAAAAATGGCCGTGTTTTCAGAGCCGGTAAAATGTCTCCAAATAAACTAAATGAAATTGGCATTGCCAGAACTTTTCAAAATATACGGCTTTTTAACAACTTAACAGTTGCCGACAATATTCGCATTGCATTACACAAAAATAGAAAAGTAAATCCTTTTGATGTACTTTTTAGAACACCGAGATTCCAAAAAGACGAAAAACGCATGGCAGACCGAGTTGAAAAACTCTTAACACTTTTTAATATGCCAGATAAGGCAGATGAACTTGCAAAAAATCTTCCATATGGGGAACAACGTAAACTTGAAATTTGCCGTGCTCTTGCAGGAAAGCCGTCATTATTACTCTTAGATGAGCCTGCAGCAGGGATGAATCCACAAGAAACACGTGAACTTATGGAACTTATTTCATTTATTCGAAAAGAGTTCGATGTTACCATACTCCTTATTGAACATGACATGCATTTAGTTATGGGAATTTGTGAAAGACTTATCGTATTAGACTATGGACGCGTAATTGCAGAAGGGCTTCCCGCAGATATTCAAAAGAACCCTGATGTTATAAAAGCATATTTAGGAGAGGAGGCTGTAATCGATGCTTAACGTAAAAGACTTAACAGTACATTATGGAGCAATACAAGCTTTACGAGGAATTTCTTTTGATGTAAATGAAGGCGAAATAATTACACTTATTGGCTCAAACGGAGCAGGAAAAACAACCACGCTCCATGCAATATCTAACATTACAAAAAAAACAGCTGGAACCGTACTCTTTGAAGGCACCGATATTACATCTTCATCACCTGATGAGATTGTAAAGTCAGGTTTAATTCATGTACCGGAAGGCAGACGTATTTTTGCAAACATGAGTGTAAAAGAAAACCTAGAAATGGGTGCATACACACGAAACGATAAAGCAGAAATAAAAACAGATATGGAAAAAGTTTTTGATTTATTTCCAAGACTCAAAGAACGTATAAAACAATTTGGTGGTACTCTTTCGGGAGGAGAACAACAAATGCTCGCAATGGGTAGGGCAATTATGTCAAAACCAAAACTGCTATTATTAGACGAGCCATCAATGGGATTAGCCCCGATACTGGTAGATGAAATTTTTTCAATTATTCTTGAAATCAATAAAATTGGTACAACAATATTACTAGTAGAACAAAATGCATTTAAAGCCCTGGCAATTGCACAACGAGCATACGTACTGGAAACAGGAACAGTTATAAAAAGTGATAATGCATCAGTATTAATGAATGATGAAAGCGTTAAAGCTGCATATTTGGGTGGATAATGTGTATAATTTGATAATTCAATTGACAAGTGAATATTGTCGGTGTACAATTAAAGTATAAGGTGGTTTTAATATGATTATAGAAACAATTATGAAGCGAAATCCTGTGTATGTAACACCTGATATGAGTTTAACCGATGTACGAGAACTTATGAATAAAGAAGGAATAGAAAAATTCCCCGTTCTAGATGATGACTCAAATCTTGTTGGAGTAATTACAAAAAAAGACCTTATGAAAGCAGATCCATCTTCTGCAACAACACTTGATGTTTATGAAATAAGTTACTTACTTTCAAAAATAAAAGTAAAAAAGATAATGATAAAAGATGTGCTTACTGTTCAAGAAACAGAAGTTATTGAAGAAGCTGCACGAATTATGGCAGACAAAAATGTTGGGTGTTTACCAGTAATGAGAGAAAACTCTGTAGTAGGAATGGTAACAGAGACAGATTTATTTCATTCAATGATAGCAATGTTTGGAGCTTGGCATAAAGGAGTTCGTTTAACTTTTGAACTTGATGAAAAGCCAGGCCAAATTGCCAAACTTGCACAAGCAATTGCAAATCAAGGCGGTAATATTGTTTCTTTAATAACAAGTGACGGCGTCGATGTGAAACATAAACGTTGTACATGCAAAACAGTAGGAATTGATATTGCTGCATTAAAAAAAATTATGGAAGAGATGAATGCAATCATAGAAGATATTCGCTAACATAGATACGATATTTAAAAGCGATAATTCTCACTCATTGTTTAGGTTACAATAATGGAAAAACAAGCTATAGATAGAATTGACACCTTTTTGCGGAAAAGCATAGGCGAATTTTCTGTACAGTCAATAAATAAATATCTCCGCTCTACAGACGAACTACCAGCAAGTTTTGAAATTTCTGCATATTTAGATGCACACCCATTAGTATTTAAAGTGAGCGAAAAAACATTTATATCAAGACCGTCTGTTTTTACCGATACTATTTTTAGCATAAAACCTACAAAATTTGAAATATCACAAGGAATACTTTTACCTGGGCATCGTTGCATGCCATTTGCAGACCCTGACATGTATCCTCATGAGTTGTACTTTTTCTTTGAAGGGCTTCCCCTAGAAAAAAAAGTAATTCAGCTTCCCTTTTCTGAAGTAATGGAAGTAAGTTTTTTATATGGCGAAGAATACATTCCTCAACTGCTTGCAGCAGATCCAGCAAATGAAACCCAAGATTATGTTAATAATGATTATACCATTCCAAATTTTGTTGATGTAACAGTAATTGACATGGAAGCTATATATTCAAAAATAAACTTTCAATATAATGATAGACTTCTTGCTAAAGTTGTCGATTGGAATAATGGAATAATTGAACTACAAGCACAAAAATCTATTCGTTCTACCCCATTTGAAGTTACTGCTGATGATGAGTCTAGAGATTTGTGGTTTAAGGCTATGGACGATGCCTTGTTACATACAATTGACACGTATGGGCCTCTTTCAAGTATTGAAGAACAACTCGCCTATACCTATTACGCTCATACCTCTATGTTATGCACAGAACTATGCTGTTCAACAGAAGAATACATGGCAAAAGACTTATCTATTTGCATTGAATACTATGGAGTTGAAAGTAGACTTTGGGCCAAGGGTGAAGAAATTCCAGCTATAGGCTCATGGAGTCAAGGTTTACAAGATACTGACAACCTTGTAAACACCCTATATGAAGAAATAGGCATTCCTATACCATTTTATATGCTTGATGCATACATTTTTGACGCATTATTCAGAAAAGAAAAAGGGTACGAAGGAATATTAGAAAGAATGATTCCTAATAAAGATACACTTAATTATAATCAAGAATCATTATTTTTAGAGCATATCCAAGAAAGATATCAAAAACTCATTAAAACATATAATAGATTTATAGATTTTGAAAAAGGTGAAATAAGGTCGCGTTCATTAGAATTATATACAAGTTTAATAAAACTTATCTGCGAATTAGACTCATGCGGACTTCCGGTATCATCGTTACCGCAACAACAATTAGTGATTGTTGCACAACTTTTTTCTCATACTACAAAATTTTTAGAAGCATTTATGGCAGAAATGGCTTTATCAAAAGATGATCTAACAATGATTAGCACTTCTCTAGATGGCATGGAAGAAAGTTTTGAAGACGTAGCCTCTGAACTTACCTTTGCAATGGGCAAAAACAATAAAGATGGATTTAGTATAATATAAAAAAATAATTGTACAGATTTATATAATAACAGGAGAAAAAAAATGAATCAAAAATCACTTGAAGCTGTAGCCTTATCGGTTAGAAGCTTATCAATGGACGCTATTCAAAAAGCAAACTCAGGGCATCCGGGACTTCCACTTGGCTGTGCAGAACTTGCAGCCGTTCTATATGGCGAAGTCTTAAAGCACAATCCAAAAGATTCAAAATGGGCAGACAGAGATCGCTTTGTTCTTTCTGCAGGACACGGTTCAATGTTTAATTATTCAATCTTACATCTTTCAGGGTATAAGGTAAGTTTAGATGACATAAAAAACTTTAGACAACTTCACTCTGTTTGCGCAGGACACCCTGAATATGGTATTACTGATGGTGTAGAAGCAACCGGTGGGCCACTTGGGCAAGGTATTGCAATGGCAGTTGGTATGGCACTTGCAGAGAGTATGCTTGCTGCTAAATTTAACACTGCTAAGCATAAAGTTGTAGATCATTATACCTACACACTTCTTGGAGAGGGATGCTTAATGGAAGGTGTTTCATCAGAAGCAAGCAGTTTTGCAGGCACTATGAAACTTGGAAAACTTATTGCCTTTTATGACAAAAACCTTATTTCTATTGATGGCTCAACAGATATTACATTTGCAGAAAATGTAGCAAAACGCTATGAAGCATACGGATGGCAAGTACTTGATGGCTCTATGTATAACATGCTACAAATTGCATCTCTTGTTGAACAAGCAAAAAAAGATGATAGACCAAGTTTAATTATTCTTGAATCTGTTATCGGAAAAGGGGCTCCAACTGTTGCAGGAAAAGCTGCTGCTCATGGTGCACCATTAGGAAAAGAAGGTATAGAAGCTGCTAAAAAAGAGCTGGGTATTCCTAGCGATAAAGACTTTTATGTTGTACCAGAAGCATACACATATTTTGAAGAAAAAGCAAAAGATTTTGCACAAGCTCAAGAAGACTGGAATGCAACCTTTGCTGCATGGAAAGCTGAAAACGCAGAACTTGCAAAAGAATGGGATTTATTCCATTCAGGAAAAGCCTGTTGTGATGTAACACTTCCTGAATATAAAACAGGAGACTCTTTAGCAACAAGAAATGCTTCAGGCTCTGCATTATTAGAATTTAGCAAAGTATATAAAAACTTAGTAGGTGGGGCAGCAGACTTACAAGGACCAAATGTAACAAAACTTGCAGATACTGTTGATTACAGTGCAAAAACTCCTGAAGGCCGATATGTTCGATGGGGTATTAGAGAGTTTGCAATGGCTGCAATGTGTAACGGCATTCAATTACATGGCGGATTGAGAGCATTTTGCGCAACATTTATGGTATTTGTTGACTATATGCGCCCCGCACTTCGATTATCTGCCCTTATGAAGCAACCAGTAATCTACGTATTAACACACGATTCAATTTTTGTTGGAGAAGATGGGCCAACCCACCAACCAATTGAAACATTGGCAAGTTTACGCTGTATTCCAAACGTACAAGTACTTCGTGCAGGGGATGCTGAAGAAGCAAATCTTGCATGGGAAATGGCTATGGCAAGCACAGAAACACCTGTATGTTTAGCATTTACCCGCCAAAATCTTAGTGTATACACAAAAGATGATCCTGATTGGAAAAACACTGCTAAATGCGGTGCATATATTGTACAAAAAGGCTCAGAAAAACCAGACGTAACCGTACTCGCAACCGGTTCAGAAGTTTCGCTTGCTCTTGAAGCTGCAAAGCTTAGCGGCAAAAATGTACGAGTTGTATCTGTTCTTGACAGAGAGTTATTTGCAAAACAAGATACAGTTCTTCAAAAAACACTTATTGGAGAAGGTCGCGTAGTTGTTGCAGAAGCCGGAAGCAAAATGGGATGGGAAGGCTTCGTTTCTTCTAAAGATGATCTCTTTTGCTTAGACCGCTTTGGGGAATCAGCTCCCGGTGGAACCGTAGCAAAAGCTCTTGGCTTTACCGCTGAAGACTTAGCAAAAGTTATTGCCCGCTAGAGATAGATACAAAAAAACTGCTATGCAAATGCCTAGCAGTTTTTTTTATACTCACGGGACAAATAATTGCAACTGGGATGTTGCTTTAGCTTATAGTGCACGATGTTTTTAGGATCGCCTAAAAACTCGATAGTAAAAATCTGCATGGAAGCAGATTTTTACGTATTATTCCGCACGTAACGATGTATTCTTTACCACTACATCGTGGCTTGAGCCTTCACTAATTGAAGCTTCAGACACAAGCGTAATTTTTGCCTTTTCTTGAAGCTCTGCAATACTTAGAGAACCGCAGTTACACATGGTATGCCTGATTTTATTCATAGACATTGAAACATTGTCGTGTAACGTTCCTGCATACGGAACGTAGGAATCAACACCTTCTTCAAATGAAAGTTTTGAACCACCACCCATATCATAGCGCTGCCAGTTTCGAGCGCGGTTTGAGCCTTCACCCCAGTATTCTTTTACATATGTTCCGTTAATATTAAGCTTATTCGTAGGGCTTTCGTCAAAGCGTGCAAAGTATCGACCAAGCATTACAAAGTCAGCTCCCATTGCCAAGGCAAGCGTCATGTGATAATCGTGAACAATTCCGCCATCAGAACAAATTGGAATATATATACCTGTTTTTTCAAAGTATTCGTTTCGAGCTTGAGCTACTTCGATTGTCGCAGTTGCTTGTCCGCGCCCAATACCTTTTTGCTCACGAGTAATACAAATAGAGCCACCACCGATACCAACTTTTATAAAGTCAGCCCCTGCTTCTGCCAAAAACATAAAGCCCTCTTTATCTACAACATTTCCAGCACCAATTTTTACGTCAGTACCAAAGGCCTTTTTAACATCTGCAATTGTTTTTGATTGCCATTCTGAAAAACCTTCAGATGAATCAATACAAAGAACGTCTGCTCCAGCTTCTAAAAGTGCAGGTACTCGTTCCATATAGTCGCGAGTATTAATTCCAGCACCTACAATATAGCGCCTTTGAGAATCTAAGTTTTCAAGTGGATTTTCTTCATGAGCATCGTAGTCTTTTCTAAAAACCATCGATTTTAAACATCCATTTTTATCAATGATTGGAAGTGAGTTAACCTTGTGTTTCCAAATAAGCTCATTTGCTTCACTTAATCTGATACCGTCTTCACCTGTTACCAAGTCCTTAAAAGGTGTCATATAATCTTTTATTTTTGCATCTTCACCTGCAAAACTTAATCGGAAGTCTCTACTTGTTAATATACCAACAAGTTTTCCGCCTGCACTACCATCTTCGGTAATTGCAATGGTAGAATGCCCTGTTTTTTCAGTAAGAGAAACCGCATCTGAAAGAGTATTTTCAGGGGATAAATTGGAGTCCGAAATTACAAATCCTGCTTTGTGATGTTTCACACGCGCAACCATTGCTGCCTGGTCTTCAATAGTTTGAGAGCCGTAAATAAACGATACTCCACCCTCTTTTGCCAATGCTACCGCAAGTGTATCATTAGATACCGATTGCATAATTGCAGAGACTAATGGAATGTTCATTGAAAGTGCAGGCTCTTCGCCTTTTTTGTATTTTACTAGGGGTGTTCGCATCGATACGTTAGATGGAACACATTCGCTGGAAGAGTAGCCGGGAACAAGTAAGTACTCGGCAAATG
>CAYJJW010000029.1:0-18269 GCA_964370555.1 uncultured Treponemataceae bacterium
AAAAATATTTGAATCTGGTAGATTTGAATCTATACGTGTGAGTATTCCTGAAGGACTAACTGTAACACAAATTGCAACAATTCTTGAGAGCAAAGAAGTTACGACAAAAGATGATTTTATTGCTGCTTCTAAAAATAGTTCATTGTTGTCTGAGTATAATATTCCATCTACAAGCTTTGAAGGATATCTATTTCCTGATACCTATAATTTAGATCCTGATATGCAAGGAGAAGCCGTAATAAGAGTTATGGCAAGTAATTTTTTTAATAAAGTTTTAGAAATTGAAGGCTTACAAAATTTAAACTCAGAAGATCTTTTTCAAACACTTATCCTTGCATCAATTGTTGAACGTGAATATAGGGTAGCAGAGGAAGCTCCTCTTATTGCCAGTGTGTTTGAAAACAGACTTAGTAGAAATATTGGGTTATATTCATGTGCAACCTTGGTGTATGTAATTACAGAAATTCAAGGTAGACCTCATCCAGAAATTATTACCTATGATGATATAGAAATTAACAGTCCATACAATACGTATATGTGGGCAGGTTTAACGCCAACTCCTATTTCAAATCCAGGAATGCTTGCCTTACAAGCAGCTGCAAATCCTGCAGATACAAACTATTATTATTTTAGATTAATAGACCCTGCAATTGGAAATCATGTTTTTACAAGTGACTTTGATGACCATATTGAAGCAGGCATTGCTATTCAAACAAAGGGTACCGCACACTAATGCCAAGAATTTCCTCTCAAACACTCGATGAAATTAATGCTCGTGTTGATATGCCTTCGCTGGTAGGAGAATACACAAGACTAGAGAAAAGAGGATCTGATTATTGGGGCTGTTGTCCGTTTCACAATGAAAAAACACCATCTTTTAAAGTAACTGCCGATAAAAACTTATACTATTGTTTTGGTTGCCATGCAGCAGGTAGTTTAATTCAGTTTTACATGAACATGGAAAAAACATCTTTTCAAGATGCAGCCCTTGCACTGGCAAAAAAAGCTGGAATATCTGTTATATATGATGGAAACTCACCAGCTCAAATACCTCAAAACTCAAAAAAAGATGATTACATAGAGTTATATGGCAGAATAAGTGGTACCTATAATTACTTACTTACCTCAAGTGATATGGGGAAAAATGCACTAGAATACTTACAATCTCGCGGTATAAGTAAAGAAACAATAGAAATTTTTCAATTAGGATTTTCACCAAAGGATAGATATTGGTTAAAAAAGTTTTTATCAGAAAAAAAATACAGTGATGAGTTCTTAGATGAATCAGGCCTTTTTTCAAAAAAGTACCAAAATGTTTCTTTTTTTTCAAACAGACTTATGTTTCCAATTTGCAATAGGCATGGGCAAACAATTGCTTTTGGAGGAAGAATACTGGAAGGAGAAGGGCCTAAATATCTTAACTCAAGTGATTTAATACAGTACAAAAAAAGAGAAAATCTTTATGCATTTAATATAGCAAAGCAATACATTAGAACTGAAAAATGTGCAATAATATGCGAAGGTTATATGGATGTTATTGCATATCATCAAGCAGGGGTAAAAATTGCTGTTGCTCCTCTTGGGACAGCCCTTACAGAAGAGCAAGTAAAACTATTAAGTGGATTTTGTGATACATTTTATCTCTCATTTGATAGTGATAAAGCAGGACAAGATGCAACGTATAAATCAATTTTACTTTGTAGACAAAATGATATTTCAGTTAGAATTATTAAACACGAAAATGGTAAAGATCCTGCAGAAATTTTGTTAAATTCAGGCCCTGAAATGTTGACAAATTTTTCAAAAAGTTATATATTAGACAATGAATATTTGTTGTCTGTTTTAATGCATCAGTATCCGGTAAACACACCAGAAGGCAAAATGCGCGTATGCTTAGCCTATTTCCCTTATTTAGATGCTCTACAATCAGATATACACAGAGAAGCGTGTTTTGAATATCTTTGTCAAACATTACAAGTTAGTATTAACGTAGTAAAAGAAGATTACAAAAACCGCGAAGCTGCCAAAAAAAAATTGGAGTATTCGCCCGGTAAAAATGAAATCAAAGTGCAAGGTGCTGTAAAGACCGATGCGGAGCTACGAGCGATTTTAGCGGTAGTTGCAAACTTTGATTTTTTTAACGTAATGCGCTCAACATTGTCTGTTGATGATTTTGAAAGCATGTTAGCCAGGGAAATGTTTATTACACTAGAAGAGTGTTATAGAGAAGGGGCTGTCAGTACAGATAGCATTCTATCACGTTGCAATGAGGATGTAAAAATTATAGTGACAAATGCAGTCACTTCCGGCGAGTTCGCCCAAAATTCCCAGCAAGTTATAGAAAGCAGTGTGCAACGACTCAAGAAAAAAAGTCTTATGCGAAAACGAGAAAGACTTTTGAACAGAATGCGTCAATTGCAATCCGGTTCAATTGAAGATGCCAAAGAACTTGATTCTCTTATTAGTGAAAAAATGAACATTGATTTTGAATTAAATAAAATATAAGGGGCATTGATGTCAGATCAAGAGCAGCCAGTAGTATTAGATCCTGCCGTAACAAGGCTTATCGATCACGGTTTAGAAAAAAAGATAATTAATTGGGATGATGTAAATAATTTTTTACCCCCTGACCTCATTAATTCCAATAAAATGGAAGAGGTTCTTGTTCTTTTACAAAAAAATCATATTCAACTTCTCGAAGAAGACGCATTTTATGATGCAGACGAAGATATCGAAGACAAAGAAGAGTTTGAAACTGTAGCAGAAGAAGAAATTAAAACAAAAGATACTGAACGAAAAAAACTTGTTTATAATGAAAAAGACGCAAAGAGTGATGATCCTATAAGATTGTATTTACGCGAAATAGGAAAGGAACACTTATTAACTGCAGAGCAAGAGGTTGTTCTTGCAAAAAAAATGGAAAGCGGCGAAAACATTATTAAAGACGTTATTAAACGCTCAGGAATGATGATTCCTGAATTTTATTCTTTGGCACAAAAAGCCTATACAAGAATAGATGTTAATGAAACAGGTCGCCCAAGAAAAGAAATAAACGAAGAAATGTCAGAAAAAAGAAGGTTAAAACTCGCATATGGTGAACATTTAAAACCCATTCTTTCTGATATGAAACAATATACGCAACTTAAAAAGCAACTTTATGATGCAGATCCTTCAAAAAATATTTTTGAAGATAAAACGTTAATTTCTTTAAGAAACAAAATACTTTTTCAATTGCAAAACATTGATATTAAATCAGAAGAGATTGAACGTTTTTCACAAAGATTCATTGAAGCAAAGGTTCGTATCGCTGAGTTTAAACAACGTCAAGAAAGAAAAGCAAAAGAACTTAGAGTATCTGATTTTTCAGGACTCAGAAATCTAGGAAAAAAACTTGCTCTAAAATCTGAAAAAGCAATGCTTGAAGAAGAACTTGGCATGACTGTTGATGAAATTAGGGAAGTGTATACACAAATTCAAAAAATTGACAGGAAACTCAGAAGACTAGAATATGAATTTGAAAATGATGTTCAAGAAATCTTAGCTATGACTCAAGAAATAGATACCGGGCGAAAAATGATGGAAGAGGCTAAAAATAGACTCATCAATGCTAACTTACGTTTGGTAGTTTCAATTGCAAAAAAATATACAAACAGAGGCTTACAACTCTTTGATCTTATTCAAGAGGGTAACATAGGCCTTATTAAAGCAGTTGAAAAATTTGAGTACTGTAAGGGATTTAAATTTTCTACATATGCTACATGGTGGATTAGACAAGCTATTACACGTAGTATTTCTGATCAAGCAAGAACAATTCGTGTACCTGTACACATGATTGAAAATATTAATAAAGTTGTTCGTGAGTCACGCCAATTACTACAAAGACTTGGACGTGAACCAACTGACGAAGAAATTGCAGAGCAATTAGGTTGGCCTGTTTCAAGAGTAAAAACGGTAAACAATGTTGCACGTGAACCGGTGTCAATTGACCAACCTGTTGGTGAAGAAGAAGATTCACTACTTGGGGACTTTATTGAAGATAAAGAAGTGGAAAATCCATCTTCAAGAACTTCTTACATTCTTTTAAAAGAACAAGTTCAAAGTGTTTTATCGACGCTACCTGTAAGGGAACAAGAAGTTTTGGAAATGAGATTTGGGTTTAAAGATGGTTACTCTTTAACACTTGAAGAGGTGGGATTGTATTTCGACGTAACTCGTGAACGTATAAGGCAAATTGAAGCAAAAGCTTTAAGAAGATTACGACATCCACGTCGAGCAAGTGGGTTAAGAGACTATATAGACAATTAAGCTATAATAGTGTATAAAGTACTGTGAGGTTAAAGGTAAAGTATGACTGAAATTTTTGAGAAATTAAAAACATTGCAAGACATTTTGGGTGAAAAGTATTCAATTGAACATGAAATTGAAGAATCCCCAAAAAAGTTGTCAGTTCAAGATGAGCTTCTTGCACGCCTAAAAAAAGAATTTATTGTAAAAAACACTGAGTATGAAGAAGTTAGAGCGAAGGTTTTAAAGCTTAAAGCAGACCTAGCAGAAGCTGAAGCAGCCAGAGAAATGGGCGAAAAAAACATGGAAAGTATTTCAACTCACAGAGAGTATGAAGTATTAGAAAAAGCAATAAAAGACTCTACAGAACTTGAACAAGCAGTACGTAAAGATTTACATCGCGAAGAAAAAAACCTTGCAGAATTAAATGATAATTTACAACAAGATGAAAAGCTTATTAAAAGTCAAGAAACAGAGCTTAATGAAAGTAAAAATTTACTTGAACAAGAGATAAGTGGAATGAGAAAGCAACTTGAAAATTTAGAAAAAAAGGAAGCTAAGCTTATTCCTGGAATTGATTCTGAAATTGTATTTAAATTCGAAAGAATTATTAAAAACAAACAAACTGGTATTGTTGCAGTAAAAGGTAATGTTTGTGAAGGTTGCCATATGATTCTTCCTGCACAATTTGCAAATGAAGTACACAGTGGTGAAGAGATTCACTTTTGTCCATATTGCAGTAGAATTTTATTTTATCAAGAACCAGAAGACGGTGAAACAGACTTCTTCCAATTTGACGATACAGGAAGTCTTGCAGGTTTTGATGAAGATGATTTCATTGATGATGACATTGAAGAAGATGAAGAAGAGGAAACTCGATCTATTACCGATTCACCTACAATGTCCGGTATAGAATTTGATGAATAATTTTGCAGAAGAGATGTAACCGCGAGTGAAAGCTCGAGGAAAGTCCGGGCTCCTTCGGATAGAATGCCGGTTAACTACCGGGTACGCAAAAGCGTAACAGACAGCGCAACAGAAAGTATACCGCCTAAGTAATTAGGTAAGGGTGAAATGGTGAGGTAAGAGCTCACCGGATATTTGGTAACAAATATTGCATTGCAAGCCTCATTCGGAGCAAGGTTAAGCAGTAGCAGAGAATCCGACTCATTTGCTACGGGTAAACCGCTAGAGACATATAGCGATGTATGTTTTAGATAGATGGTTACAATTTATGTACTGTACATATAGACAGAACCCGGCTTATTATCTCTTCTGTTTTTGTTTGTGAGGCTCAATGAAAAAAATCAATAATGTAAAAAAATCACTTAGTGCCTCACTATACTCAGATTCAAAGGATACTGTATTTAAAAGAGCAGCTTTTAAGCAAAAACACTCCTTTAGTAAAAAGAAAGTATTTTTTTTACTACTATTCCTACTTGCAATCACTGTAGCAATCTTCTTTACATTAACTGCAATTTCTAATCGTTTATCAACTGCACCTGATTTAGAAAAATTATCACTCTTTTGGGAAACACAAAATTATAAGGCTACCTATGAGTATTCAAATGAAATATTAACTCAGTCTCCGTTTCATAATACTGCTTTAACCTATAATGGGTATGCAGCTTTTTACCTTGCACTTGCAAGTACAGATTCTGTAACGGTTCACACCTACATAGATGAAGCAATTAATTCACTTCGACTGGCACTTCTAGAGGCAAAGCAAACTGTAAAGCCACAAATAGAATATATGCTAGGAAAAGCTTACTTTCATAAAAATCGACTCTCTGCATATTATTTTTATTCAGATTTAGCTATAAAATACTTGCATAGTGCACACAATAACGGGTATAATGCTAATGATATTTTTGAGTATCTCGGTCTCAGTTATGCGGCCTTAGATATGACAAGAGAAAGTATATCATACTTTACTGAAGCACTTTTGGTTAATGATTCAGACATTTTGCAAATAGCAATTGCTGAGCAATACTACAAAATTGAAAATTATGATGCTGCAAAACCATATTTACAAAGAGTAAAAACCGAAAGTGATAATGTACTATATGCAATTCAGTGCTCTAATATATTAGGACAGATTTACCTTGCAGAAGAAAATTACAGCGATGCTCAAAAAGAATTTGAAAATATGCTGATATTGAATAATGAATCTGCTGATGCATATTATGGGCTTGGCTTGCTATATGAAAGCCAAGGTGATTTTGTAAAGGCACGTGCACAATGGAGAACAGCTTTAGATTATGAAGCTAACCACCAAGGCGCACGCTTAAAAATGAAATAAGGGAGTAGGGAGAAATGGGACTTTTTGATAGATTTTCAACAGATATAGGAATGGATTTAGGTACTTGTAATACACTAATTTATGAACCTGGAAAAGGAATTGTAATTAATGAACCATCCGTAGTTGCAGTTGAAAAAGGCACAGGTCAAGTATTGGCAGTAGGCGCTGAAGCAAAAAGAATGTTGTGGAAAACACCAGGAGACATAACAGCGATAAGACCGTTAAGAGATGGTGTTATTGCAGACATTAACAGTACCGAAAAAATGATTCGTTATTTTGTATCCAAAATTATTCCTAAATATCAAATTATTAAATCAGTAAGAATGAAAATAGGTATTCCAAGTTGTATAACTGAAGTTGAAAGACGTGCAGTTATTGAAGCAGCTATGAAAGCAGGTGCAAAAGAAGTAAGCATTATTGAAGAATCTCGTGCAGCTGCAATTGGAGCAGGTATTCCAATTCATGAACCTGCAGGACACATGGTTTGTGATATCGGTGGGGGTACTACAGAAGTATCAGTTATTTCATTAAATGGTATGGTTGTTACAAGTTCAATTAGAGTAGGCGGTGATGAATTTGATGAAGCTATCATTAAATATGTACGTGCTGAACATAGCTTAATAATTGGACAGCAAACTGCAGAAAGACTTAAAATAGAAATAGGAAATGCATCACCTGAAAAAGCAATTGAAAAAATGGAAATAAAAGGAACCGATGCAATTACCGGACTTCCAAGAAGACTTGAAATAGATTCAGTTGAGGTACGAGAAGCATTAAAAGATCCAACAACTTCGATTGTTGAAGAAATAAAATTAACACTAGGTAAAACTCCACCGGAACTAGCTGCAGACATTGTAGAGCGTGGAATTGTAATGACCGGCGGTGGCTCCTTATTAAAAGGACTTCCAAGACTTATATCAAAAGAAACAGGTGTTCCTGTTTTCTTAGTTGAATCTCCATTGGAATGTGTAGCGGTAGGAGCCGGTAAATCATTTGAACTTCAAAAAGATTTATCAAGTGACCGAAGTATTTATGATAGTTTAAATTCATAATATAAAATGGAAACCTTACGTGCATCAAAATCTATACGTTCTTCTCTAAAGCTACTGGCGGTCTTGGTTGTTATATCAGGTGTTTTCCTAGCAACATCCACTGGCGGCTTTGTTTTAAGCTTTAGAGAATTAGGTTTTTCAATTTTTTCAGGATTACAAAGAGGTGTGTTTACAATTTTCGATGGTGTTGAAAATACCTTTACTGCTATTGGTGATCTTGCAACACTCAGAGAAGAATACAACTTGTTATCTGAAAAGCTAGAGGATTATGAGTTTTTACAACGAACAAATGCAGAAATAAGAAAAGAAAATGACCGGCTTTCAGAGCTTTTAGGTTTTACTCAAACTTATTCATATAAAACTCAAACAGCGCGTATTATTGGCAGAGACCCTGAAAATCTATATTCGGCAATAACAATTAATAAGGGAAGCAGACAAGGTGTTCAAAAGAATATGCCGGTAATTGCTATACAAAATGGAAATGTAGGTCTTGTTGGTAAGGTTATAACAGTTGGCCAATTCTCAAGCTTAATTATGCCCATTTATGATTTTAACTCTCATGTTTCTGCAAGAATTCAAGACACAAGAGATTTAGGCTTAATTAGTGGTAATGGAAATCCTGATGGAGTTTTAACACTTAATTACATTAAAAAAAGAGTTTTAGACGATTTACAATTTGGAGATACTATAGTTACTTCAGGTGAAAATGATAATTACATGAGAGAAACAGTAATTGGAACTGTTTCTGCAATTTCGGATGTAAGTTATGATACATCTTTAATTATTTCTGTTGTGCCAACAATAGACTTTTCAAGGCTTGAAGAAGTAGTTGTAGTTGATACAGGTGTTTTAAATGAAACAACACAGGCAAGAGAGGCTTTAGAATGAAAAAGCTTTTTGCAATCGCTGCATTAATCATTTCGGTAGTTTTAATTGAAACGGCAGCAATTTCTAATTGGTATTTACTACCGATAAAACCAGATATTATGCTTATCGTGTTAATGTATATAAGCATACAGAATGGCTCCATAGCAGGGCAACTTACCGGGTTTTCATCGGGGTTATTAATTGATTTTTTAAGTGCAACGCCATTTGGCTTAAATTCACTCATTAGAACCATTCTTGGATTTTTTGGTGGTTTATTACATCTGAATATACAGTCAAGAGGAATAATTATACCTATAGCAGTTTCTTTTTTCGCAACATTGTCAAAAGCATTAGTTATATTTGTAATTTCATTTTTTTATCCCGATAAAATTCTTATATATTCATTGTTTTCAAGTCAATTATGGTTTGAGTGTATATTAAATGCTGTGCTTTCTCCAATCATATTTTTTCTCTTATCTATGTTTAAAATATTTGATGATAGTTCAAATAAAGGGATTCTTAGATGAGTGATCAAACAGAATATTCACAAGGTCAAGGTGAAAATCAAGTACAAAAAACACACACCGTTATTACCTTTTCTGTATTTATCATAATCACTATTGCAGTATACCTTTTTAAACTTTTTTCAATGCAAATAGTTGAAGGATCTCAGTATAGGCGACAATCAGAATTAATTTCAAGTAATGTAAAAGTTATTCCGGCTAATAGAGGTGAAATTTTTGATAGAAATGCAATTTTACCAATAGCTACTAATAATGACTCTTGGGCTATTGATATTACACCTGCTGAAATCCCCCCAGAACGATTTGATTCTGTATTATCTAGGTTAGCAAATTTTTTAGATATGCCTAAAAGTGAAATCGAAAGAAAAATTCCCAGAAACATGCGTGGTGCCTTTACTGAAACAGAAATTAAATCGGCTGTTCCTTTTGCTACCGTTGCCGATATAGCTGAAAATATTGTAGATCTTCCGGGGGTATCTTGGAGAGCAAAACCAGTTAGAAATTACACTTTTTCCACTTCAATGTCTCATATAGTTGGTTATGTAGGAGACATTACCAGAGAAGAATTACAAGTTTTATATAATCAAGGTTATTCTTCAACAAGTGTTATTGGAAAAACAGGTATAGAAAAACAATATGATGAACTTTTACAAGGAACAACCGGAACAGAGTCTAGAACAGTTGATGTTCGAGGAAGGCTTGTTTCTGATGAACCTGTAGTAGAAGTTCCGACACCTGGGAAAAACCTTGTATTAACTATTGACTCAAGAATACAAGATTTAACAGAAAAAGCCTTAGGTGACAGAGTGGGTGTTGCCATTGTTTTACAACCTAGTACCGGAGAAGTATTATCAATGGTATCTTACCCATATTTTGATCCAAATATTTTTAACTCAGAAAATTATTCAGAAGAATACAGTGAATTACTTTTAGACACCCATAACCCATTTTTAAATAGAGCTGTAAATGCTGAATACCCTACAGCATCTACATTCAAAACAATTATGAGTGCTGCAATTCTTGAAGAAAACGTAATACCACTACATAAGCATATAGAATGCGAAGGTCATATGGATTATGGTGGAAGAGTGTTTCACTGCCACGTAGGAGACCCAGGACATGGTTATGAAACACTAAAAGATGCACTTGCAGACTCATGCAATGTATATTTTTGGACTGCAGGTAGAGATTATTTGGAAGTTGAACAAATCTTTGACTATAGTAAAGAATTTGGTTATGGATTACCTTTACAAATTGACTTACCCAGTACAAAAGATGGTTTTGTTCCTTCAAAAGAATGGAAAGAACGAAGATTCCATGAAAAATGGCTTGGTGGCGATACAATGAATATTTCGATTGGACAAGGATACACAACAGTTACACCTTTGCATGTTGCCAATTCAATGGCAATGGTTGTAAATGAGGGGATAATATACGAACCTCATTTACTAAAAGAGGTGAGAGATCCTACTACTGGTGAAATTATTCAATCAGTAGATCCAACCATATTACATACTTCAGATATTTCAAAAACCACATGGGATACACTTAAAGAATACTTACGATACGTGGTTACTGATGGCTCTGTTCAGTTTCCTATGCGCAATGATATTGTACAAATATTAGGTAAAACTGGTACAGCTGAGGTTTCAGGCTACAAAGATAGTTGGCACTCATGGTTTGCTTCTTTTGGTTATCCTTATGACGGAACTGAAGAAGATGCGTTGGTTGTTTGTGTAATGGTTGAAGCAGTTAATGAATGGGAATGGTGGGCTCCATATGCTTCAAACATTATTTATCAAGGTATCTTTGCAAATCAAACATATGAGGAAGCTATTGCTGACTTAGGATTTCAATATCTTCAACGACCAATGGGAAGAATGGAATAAAGATGAAAAATTTTATTATTTTTAAACTATTTGATTATGTTCTTTTTTTCTGCGTAATTGCTTTAGTTACAATAGGAGTTTTTTTTATTTACTCTTCAAGCGTAAATTCAGATGGTGTATCTGTTTCAAATGAATATATACGTCAAATAATTTTTGCTTCAACCGGAGTTATTTTGATGATGGTATGTGCTGTATTCGATTACAGAAAATATGTGCGATTAATTCCATCTGCATACATAGTATTCTTAATGGTCTTATTATACACAATTTTCTTTGGTAAAGTAGTTAATGGTGCACGAAGTTGGCTAGGTTTTGGTGGATTTGGAGTACAACCATCTGAGCTAGGAAAGATAGTTTATATTATGTTTTTGGCTTGGTATCTTGAAAGATCGCAGAAAACACCTCCACTAAAACGCTTTGTGATTTCACTTGGAATAATGTGTTTACCACTTGGTTTAATACTCATTCAGCCTGACATGGGAACCGCCAGTGTATATATTCCAATTTTTATTGCTATGCTTTTTGCTGCAGGACTTCCAGTAAGATATTTACTATTAATAATTAGTACCGGTGTTTTATCACTGTTTTTAACAGTTTTACCTATTGTAAATGATGAGCTATTTAATCAATCTATTACACTTGCACAAGTTTTAGTTAATTCACAACTTAGACTCATAGTTATTGTTGCCTTAGGTGCAATTACCCTTATAGGAATAGTTGGTTTAATATTATATAAAAAAGAATACTACTACTGGATTTCATGTGTTTTTGGGGTACTTACCGTATCTTTTATTGCATCAATTTTTGGAGGAATAGTTCTTCAAGATTATCAAATTAAGCGCTTAATAGTATTCTTAAATCCTGATATTGATCCATTAGGAGCAGGCTGGAACATCATTCAATCAAAGATTGCAATTGGTTCAGGAGGCTTATTTGGACAAGGTTTTTTACAGGGGACACAAAGTCATTACCGGTTTTTACCGCAACAAAGTACTGACTTTATTTTTAGTATATTAGCAGAAGAAATAGGTTTTATGGGAATATTTTTTGTATTTAGTCTTTTTGGTGTTTTATTTTTTAGAATAATATATATAATGAGACATGCAAAAAATACCTATGGGTACTATATTGTTGTTGGAATTCTTGCAATGTTTTTCTTTCATTTTATGGTTAACGTAGGTGTTGCAATGGGAGTAATGCCTTTAACAGGAATTCCCTTATTCTTTTTATCGTACGGTGGATCATCTCTTTGGACAGCAATGATTGCAATTGGTCTATTAAAAAATATTTATTACAGGCGGTTAGATTATTAACGCACGAATTAATCCATTAGAAAAAATTGGAACAGAATTACAGTCAATTCAAAATCCTTCAAGATACCTTGGAGGTGAATTTGGTCAAATTATTAAAAGAAATCCGGAATTTACATTTGGTATTGCTTTTCCCGATCTTTATGAAATTGCAATGAGCAATCAAGCTATAAAAATAATTTATAACGGACTTAATGCAAAAGAATCAATTGCTTGTGAAAGGGTCTTTGCAGTAGAAAAAGATTTTGAAGATATTTTAAAAAATAAGCAGATTCCTCTGTATACTTTGGAAACAGGAATACCTCTAAATGAACTCGATATGCTTGGCTTTTCGATAGGCTATGAACTTGGTATGACATCCGTTTTAGCAATGCTAGACTTAGGCCATATTCCACTTTTAGCAAAAGACAGAACAGAAGAACATCCTATTATAATGGCTGGTGGCTGCGGTGTTACAAATCCTGCTCCTTTAGCCCAGTTTTTCGATGCAATTTTTATTGGCGAAGCAGAAAATGAAATGTTTAATCTCATTGAATCATTAAGTGAATTAAAAAAACAAGGAAAAACTCGAAAAGAATTACTCGATGCTTTTATAGCTCATCCGAGTGTTTGGGTGAAAGGAAAAAAAGCAACAAGATCAATAAAAAAAGATTTTGGACAAGTTGCTTCTGTTGCATCATATAATCCTCTACCGTCAATAAAGCCCGTACAAGATCATGGTGTTGTAGAAATTATGAGAGGTTGCCCAAATGGGTGTCGTTTTTGTCATGCAGGAATTTATTACAGACCGCAACGCATGAAAGACTTGAAACTTATTTTAGATGAAGTAGACGAACTTGTAAATGTTGCAGGGTATAAGGAAATAAGCTTAACTTCACTTTCTTCAGGTGATTACAACGATATTGATAAACTTCTTGATATTTTAACGGCAAAATATAAGCATAAAAAAATATCGTTTCAGCTACCATCATTAAAGGTAAGTAGTTTTACCTTACCGGTATTGGAAAGTTTAAGTCAAACAAGAAAAAGTGGCCTTACCTTTGCTGTTGAGACTCCTGTTGAAGCATGGCAATTTTCACTCAATAAAGAAGTATACGAAGAAAAACTTTTTGACATAATTATGAATGCAAAAAAACGAGGTTGGAATAAGGCAAAGTTTTATTTTATGGTTGGGCTTCCCGTTGGACCTCATGCGCAAGGACACGACTACGATATAGAAGGTGAGTATGTGGTTGGTGCAGAAGGTACAGAAGAAAGGCACATTGTAGATTTTATGCTCTACATACAAGAAAAAACTCGCATTCAATGCAACGTTAATGTTGGAACATTTATTCCAAAACCACACACACCGTACCAGTGGGCATCTCAATTAACACAAGATCAAGCAAGAGAAAAGCTTTTTTATATTCGAAACAGTTTGCCCAAAGGAAAATTTAGAACGAGCACACATAATCAATTTGTTTCATACATTGAAGGTCTTATTTCAAGAGGTGATGAAAAAGTAGGGGATATAATACTTACTGCTTATCAAAAAGGCTGTAGACTCGATGCATGGGATGATCACATAAACAAAGACTTATGGCGAGAAGCAATTGCAGAAATTGAAACAAGATATAATTGGAATGCAGAAAAAGAAGTTTGTAGTATTCGAAGTATTGACGATGCACTTCCCTGGGATGATATTGATTTAGGCACAAAAAAGGCATATTATAGGTCTGAATGGGAGAGATCATTACAAGAAATAAGAAGCCCGCTTTGTGCTCCTATATGTAAAGATCACTGTGGGCTTTGTAAAGACTCTGCAGAGGGCAAAATGCAAGTTTATACTAGCAACATCACCGATGAGCAAAGAGACGCTCTCTTGACCGATATTCGCTCATCAGAGCCTATTGCAGAGGATGTTACTGAACAAAATATAGAAGTTTTATGGCGAGCTGTGTTCTCATTTAAAAAAGAAAGGGGGAGTGAGTACCTTCCACATTTAGCCTTACAAGAAAATTTTCACAAGGCCTTTTTGAGAAGTAAGCTTCCTATTATGTACACAAACGGCTTTAATCCCTTACCGAGATTTGAATTAGCTTCAAGTTTATCTCTTGGAATAAAATCACAAAATGAAATTGCCTCTGTAATATTACGCCATGATGTTCCTGTAGGGGATTTTGCGCAGCGTTTACAAGAAAAACTTCCACCGACACTTGTATTAGACAAAGTATTTATATATCAAGTTTCAAATAAGAAAAAAAGAGAATCATTGGCATCCTTGTTATGGGGTTCACGCTATACCTATCAGTTTTTAAAACCTTCACAGGATATTGAACGCTTTATTGAAAGCAGCGAAATACTGCAAAGTCTTATAAACCGATATGATGCAAGTTCAAATACATTAGATGTTGTTCTTCCATTTTCAAAGGATAGGCCATTTAGAGACAGTATTCAAGAATTTTTTAATGATTCAATATATAACTGTGTTGATATCACAAAAACCGAAACCTACGCAACCAAAGGAAAAAAAGATTCCGATGACTACACATCATATTTTGAAATTTACGAAGAAATTGCAAAAGTACATAAAGATTTATTAACATCGTAAAAAAGGGAAGTGGTACAATGGAAACTATAGCAATTACAGGAACAACAGGTTTTTTAGGGGCAAGAGCTTCAGAATATTTACGTAAAAACTATTCTGTTGTTAACGTTACACGTTCTATACTTGACATAACAAAAAAAGAAGATGTTTTAACATACTTTGATACCATTAAACCAAAGTATGTTATACATAGTGCCGCTATATCAATAATCGATGAAGCAGAAAAAAATCCTGAACTTTCAGACTCAATAAACAGAATAGCACCTACATATATTGCAATGGCATGTAAAAACATAGGTGCAAAACTTATAAATATGAGCTCTGATCAAGTATATACTGGAAATAAAGAACGATATGCACTCTCAGAAGATGTTACATTAGATCCACAAAATTTGTATGCAAAACAAAAATGGGAAGCTGAAAAACTTGTTGCAGATATATTAGCCGATACTGTTAGCTTGCGTTTAACTTGGATGTATGATACCCCAGAATCAAAACTTTTTCAGCATAAGGCATTTTTAGCAAAGTTATTAGAAGCAGGCAAAACTGGAAATCCTTACAAAGTAAATAAGCATCAACTTAGAAGTGTCACATATATAAAACATATAATTGAAAACCTACCTTGTTGCTTTAATTTACCGGGAGGAGTGTATAACTACGGAAGTGAAAATGATATTTCCATGTATGAGCTATGCAAAAATGCCGCAAGTTTATTAGGATTTTCAAAAAATATTATAGAGTTATATGAAGGATCTGAGCAAAATATTTTAATAAATACTGCAAAATTACAAACACACGGAATACACTTTCCAACAGCAATGGAAGGATTCACTGAAGCGGTGACAAAATAAATAGAACTTGTTTTTTCTTTAAATTTGGTATACTATAGTTATGGGTAAGTGTAATAATTAATTACATTGATAATTTTATGGAGTAGAAATGGCGCCAACTATTCAAGAAATTGCAGACACTTTAGGTATTTCAAAAACAACCGTACACAGAGCATTGTCCGGAACTGGACGCATAAGTTTAAAAACAAAACAAAAAATACTTGATTTAGCAAAAGAATTAAATTATACCCCAAATACCATTGCTCAAAGTTTACGATCAAAAAGAACAATGACAATAGGCTTAGTGTTACGAGACATTATTGTAGGACATTACTATGCTGAAATTCTTGCAGGAATTGAAAGTGTTGCAAAAGAAAAAGGGTATGTTATAAACATTGCGTGTTCAGAAGATGATATAACACGTGAAAGTGAAATATTACAAAATTTTTGTATGAGACAAGTTGATGGCATTATTATAGCCCCTGTAAAAGACTCAAACTTAGGGAATTATGATTTATTAGAACGCTATAGAATACCATTTATATTTATTGACAAATACATTGAAAACATTAAAGCTGATATCGTAACTGCAGATTGTAAAACAGGTGTAAAAGAGGCCGTAAAGCTATTATACAATTCAGGAAAAAGACGAATAGCATTTTTAAATGGATATGAAAGTGGATGTATTACGATTTCACAACGTATTGAAGGATATGAAGAACAGTTATCAGAATTACATGCTACCTATACAAAGATAATTGAGTCAAAACTATTTGCAAATGAAGATAAATTATGTGGGCACCTTGCAATTAAGCAAGAATTAATAGGAAGTACACAAGATAACAAAATTGATGCTCTTATTTGCGCTAATGACTCATTAGCATTTGGAGCACTTAAAGCAATTACCGAAGTAGGGTTAAAAATTCCACAAGATATAGCAATAGTTGGAAACAACAATGATATTATGACAGAGTATGTGCAACCAATGTTAACAACAATATCACAACCAAAATTAGTTATGGGTCGAATGGCCATAAATTTACTTATATCACGTATTGAAGAAGAAAAAAAAGCTAGTGAAACAAAATATTATGCACTTCCAGTAACACTTATTGTAAGAGGCTCAACGTAATTTAAAATATTAATCATGAATGACAGTTTATGCACGTAGAAATATTGTCTTTTTGTTGCGTAACCGTTCTCGCAATAAAATAAGGGAAAAATGCTTTATTGCTTTAATGCATGTATCTATTTGTAGTTGCAAGTGGGAAAAATAACGGTATCACAACATATTCAACATATAAAAATAGAATTACATAATAAATATGTATTTTTTTGATTACCCCTATTGACTTAGTTAAAAGAAAAGAGTAAAATGACATATTATTTGCGTAACCGATAACGCAAATAATATGTAAAAATGAAAATCATACTAAAGGAGACAAAAATGAAAAGATTTTTAACATTTTTATTGGTGGCTACAGTGCTTTTTGCAAGTTGTAGTAATAATAACAGCGGTAGTGAAAGAAAATACGAAGGTGAACAAGTTATTTTCTATGGGCGCTTAATGGAAGCTGACGCAAAATGGATGTCAGACACTGTATGGCCTGAATTTACAGAAAAGTTTGGTGCAGAGGTAATTTTTAAAACATTCCAAAATCCTGCCGAACTTCCTGACATGCTTGAATTAGACAAAGAAAGTGGAGTAGCAACAATTTTTATGACAAATGACGTTGCTTCTAATACATTAGTAGAATTGGGATTAGTATCTCCAGTAAGTGACTATGACACTGATGGAAGTTATACTGCTCTTTATACAGATGCTGCAATTGATGGAACAATGGTTGGCGGTGAACAATACTATACACCATTGTACTTAGCTGCATATTCAATGGCTTATTCAATTGAAGCTGTTGCAGATGCAGTTGCTAACTGGGAATCAATGAAAGAAGGCGTAAATAACTCTCTTAAAGAATATAATGGTTATGGATTACCTGCAAATTATGTACTTGAAGCAGATCCTAATGAATGGGATAACTTCGACTTAGCAGTTGTAGGTTACTACTGGGCAAATACAGAATATAACGGAACAACTGTTCCTCGTATGGCTCACCGTGCACGACGATATGATGGTACATACTTAGAGTTAACAGCTAAAGCTCACCAATTAGGTGCAACTGAAGAAGACATTCTTTCTATGGATTCACAACCTATTGTAGATATGTTTGCATGGGAAAACTACTACGTTAATGAAGGTATTTATAACCCTTCAATGTGGGAAGAAGAATGGTCAGGTGGTGGTATCTATAATGCAATGTCTGCAGGAACAGTTTTCTTAGCATTTATGCATACACAAGATGCATTTACATTACATGGAACTGGAACCTTAGCAATGCCTGGATACTTTGCTAACCCAGATGATATGGGCTTTGCAACAAGTATTTCAGGAGCATCACTTGATGTAAACTCAGACGGTACAATTGCAAGAACTAATGAATCAAGTTCTACAAAATGGTTTTGGAACTTTGGTATTACAGAAGCATCACCAAATAAAGAACTTTCTTTTGATCTTATTAAATGGATGATGACCGGTAAAGAAGAATATGCATCTCACTGGTTAGCTA
>CAYJJW010000030.1:0-18245 GCA_964370555.1 uncultured Treponemataceae bacterium
CTCTCTCATTACTGTAGTATGTATTAATAGTTTTAAACATATCTACATCTAAAGAAATAAGCTCATATTCTTCCGGTTTTGCATTTTTTAAAGTTATATCAATTTTATCACTAAAAGTATGTAAAGCCATAAACCCTGTTAAGGCATCGGTATTATAGGCAGCAGTAACAACTCTATTTCTTTTTTTCTGCTGATGATTTGCATAGCCAAAAAAGAAAAGAACAATTACAAAAATTATTACAACAACATAAAATATATTATCGAGAATATAGTCAAAAAATGATGTATCAGGATAAAATAAATTTGAATTATTGTTTACAATATTTCGATATTCATTTTCACTTACATTGTCTTGCATAATGTTAAAAATTGGTACGTATTCATCTGAAATCTTTTTAGAAATTAAAAACTGCATAGGAACGGAAAAATCAGTATGTGCAGTTATTCTATTTACATCATTTAGGTAGAGTTCTGCGTATGTCGTAGAACTTTCAGTTGAAACCATTGCATCAATTTTTTTATTGGCAAAATCATCAAGTAATTCATGCCAATCATAGTAAAATAGTATGTTACTGTTTGGATACATTTGATTAAAAAAATCGTAATCAAAGGCTTGATATTGTAACATTCCAATTTTCGCTGAATTCTCAATGAGTTCACGAGAAGTTTCGGTGCCGTTATGATCATCAGAATGTACCTGAGCAAATAATGGAATTATATAAAATGGCTCTGTTTGTGTATAAAATTGAAAGTCGTGTTCACTGTTTCCATATATTGTTACAAGCATATCATAGTACTGGTGTGATTCATGATCGTCATCAATTTTATAGGGATGATAATTTACTTCAAAACCATAACGTTCTGCATACATATTTAATATATCAACCATTGCCCCTGCTGCAACACCTTGTTGATCTGTAAATGAAATTGGAGCATAATTGGCAATATAGCCCACTTCAAGGGGACGCCGTTGTAAAATTTCAATTTCTTTTTTACTCAAAGAACGATGGTTTAATTCAATATTTGTTCCCAAATATTTTTCTTCAAGCTCTAAAAAATAGTTTCCTTCGGTTGCTACAATATCATAAAAAATGGTATCTAAGTTATTTAATAAGGCTTTATTTTCTAGACTAGAAGTTAAATAGAGATTATATACTCCAAGATTTAATACATTGTTTTTATCTACTGCTCTTTCATGTTGAGAATAAGTTATATAAAAATCTGTATCTAAATCCATATAATTTTCAAGCGTACCGTAAACGTAGTTTACAGAGATATCATAAAAACTACAATATCTATCTAAGTACACTTGGGCTATGTTATCGGGATAGGTTGCAACTGTTTTTCCATTAATTGCTTGGGCATCGTTGTAGTATATATCCATATCTTTTGTAGCCAACGCTGCATAGGTTTTACTGTATTGGAGGTTAGAAAAAGAAAGTATTTTTTCTCTTTCAGGGGTTTTTATATTTAGCCCTGCGACATCAACAATGCCGTCTTGTAAAGCCTCAAACATATCACCTTTAAGTGGAATAAACTCAAAAGTATAATCACTTACTTCTTCAATTTTTTTAAATACATCATAGCCATAGCCCACTGAATTTATACTGTTTATATCGGAAATAATGGTATCGATTGTTTCTGAATAGCCAACTCGTATAAGTCTTTCTTCAGAATTTTCATGGGCAAAAGTAGATGTATTCAGAATACTCAAATAGAGAGAAAGAATTAAAACAGTTACTCTTTTTTTATACATGAAGAGCTCCTAGCCCATTTATTGCGCTCACTTACTTAAATAGATATGTTTAAAATTAAACAAATCACATAAATACTATATCTTTTTTTTATACTAAAATCAAGTGAAAACATTAAAAAAATTAAAAAACAAATTGCAAAGCTAATATTATCGCAATTATAACACCAACAACTGCTTCTCCACCAAGCAAACCAGCTGCAATAACAGTACCTTTTCCACTTTTTTCAAATGATGGTTTTACCCTATCTAATACCAAACGAAGCATTGAGCCAATAAAGGCTGTAAATGAAAGATAAAATGGTAAATATACACCTAAGCCCAGAGTCATTACAGGATAAAATCCAACAATATAAAGGATTGTTGCTATGCCTAATCCTACAAAGAAAACAGGCACATTTTGTATGCCACCAGCCATTGCTGCAACTGCCGATGCTTGGGCTGCCGGGAAAAGTTCAGGATTACCAAAAGCACCTGTTCCATAGGCAGTAACAATAGCTAAAATAATTATTGCAGAAACAACAGCACCTGCTAAGCCGCCTACAAGTTCTGCAGCCCACTGCGCTTTTGGACTTGTTTTTAATATATGGCCTGCTTTAAAGTCGTTCATAACGTCTCCCACTAAACCACAAGCAGTAGCCACAATTGCCGCAATAAAGATAGCTGCAACTTCAGTAGTAGAAGGTGAAACTAGGCGAGCAATTAAAAGAACTACAATACCAAATACTTCCATAGGATTAATAGCAGACATACCTACTGTTTGGCATGACATTGCTGTTACGAGCCATACACCCAAAATGGTAATTATTGATGCAAATACTGGAATATCAAGAATTGTAACAAAAAGAAAGGCAAGAACAACCATTACAATAGGCGCCCAACGTAAAGGCACAATTGAATCTGTTTGTTCATTTTTTGAAGAAGTAAAAGCCATTGATGATACCATAGACTTTATATTTGGAAAAATATTTTTAATAAAAATTCCGGCTCCTGTTCCTACCATCATACCGAGGCCTAAAGAACTTTTAATACTTGCTGCAGTTGTTGCATCAAAAAAAGATAACTTTTGCCCAAGAATAACAATCCCAATATCGCCAATAATTGCTCCCAAAAACCACACTCCAACAAAAACAGGACCAATTAAATATCCTACAGAAATAAGCATTGGAGAAAGCCAAATACCTGCTAAGGAGCCAAAGCCCATCATATTTTTAAACCAAAGAAGTGCAGGTATTTTCATAAACCAATCTCTAAAAACAGTAAAAATGGTTGCAAAGCCAAAACTTGCAAAAAGTATATGTGCTTTTTTTCCACCTTCATCGCCTGCAATAAGAGTTTCTGCAGCAGCTTGTCCCATTGCATAGGGAATAGGTGATTTTTCAATAAATTGTTTTCTCATTAGAGAAGTAAAAATTAATCCTAACAGTGTGCCTGAAATAATAATAACAAGTAAACTTACAAAGCTAATTTCTTCGTTTGGAAAAAGCATATACACAGCAGGAATAGTAAAAGCTACACCACCTGCAACCATAGAGCCCGCAGACATTGCCGTGTGTGTTACATTTATTTCGTTTATATTTGTTTTCCCTAAAGCTTTTAACACAAACATTGATAAAAGAGCTACAAACATAATAGGAAATGGAAGAGAAGATGCTTTAAGCGCAACAAAGAGAGATGCACACGTTACAATAATTGAGCCTATTGTTCCAACTATTAGAGAACGTGCAGTAAGTTGTTCTTTAAATGATGTTGCGTATTGTATTTCTTTTTTCATGGTATATCCTGTAATTTTTTAGGGTATTTTGCCTTAAAATACTTGTAATGTCAAGCTTTCTTTACATAGTTTTTACATTGACAATAATTCGCATCTATGTAATAATAGCGCAATTATTACATAGTATGTAACTATTACTTCTTCTAAGACTTTTATTATTGTGTGTAAAACTATTCAGAAAAAATCTGGATATAAAAATAATCGGAGGGATTATAATGAGAAACGTTCTCAAAGTAGTGTTCGCGCTTTTAGTAGTGGCGATTGTTGGTTTTGCTTTTATCGGATGCAGTAAATCAGATAGCGAAGCAAATGAGGGATCAAATGCAGAAGTAAAAAGAATTGCAATGGTTACAGACCCAGTAGGAACTAACCCATTCTTAACTCAAGTAGTTGACAAACTTACTGAAATGAAAGAAGAAGGAACATATCCCATTGATTTTTCAGTAATTGAATGTGCAGACTCTAACGCATGGGCAGAAAACATTCGCGCAGCAGTTGAAGAAGACTACGACATGATTTTAGGTGTTGGTTGGCAAGCAGCAGACCCTCTTAACGATGTTGCAACTCTTTTTCCAGATAAAGCAGAATATGTTTGTATCGATACAGTAGTTGATAACCCAAATGTAAAATCATATGTTTTCCGACCACAAGAAGGAGCATTCCTTATTGGTGCAATTGCAGCCTTAGTAAGTGCTGAAGAAGGTGCTCCTACAGGTCCTTTCGGTGGTGTACACGCAAATCCTGGTCAAAGCAGTTTTGAATGGAGATGGGGATACATGGAAGGAGCTCGTGCAATTAATCCTGAAATTCAACTCGATGACTTTATCTTTAACTACACAAGTTCATACTCAGATGCTCCTAAAGCAAAAGAATTAGCATTACAACAAGCAGCTCAAGGTTGTGTATTTATTAATGCAGCTTCTGCAAATGCAGATCACGGTACATTTGAAGCAGCTAAAGAAAAAGGCTTTTATACATCAGGTCAAGATGCAGACAGAACAAGCCCAGATAATCCATATGTATTAACAACACAAATTAAATACACAGGACAAGTTACTGAATATGCTGTAACTGAAATGTTTGAAACAGGTATTCAACCAGGTGTTGTTTCTTTAGGAATTAAAGAAGGTGCAATTGGTGCTGTATACATTACCGATGATGGTACAAACCCACGTAACCCTATTTTAACAGACGAAATGGTAGAAATAGTTCGTGGCTATGCAGACAAAATTAGCACAGGAGAACTTGTTCTTGAAGTTCCAATGGAAGCAGATTATAAATAAAAAAATGTGTACTTTTATGCTCTTTATGAGTGTAGAAGCACATAAAAATACATAGGTGGAGTTTAGCGTTATGTTATTGCGCATGGAAAACATTGTAAAAAAATATGGTAGCCTTGTAGCAAATGATGAGATTAATCTCGAATTAGAAAAAGGCGAAATATTAGCAGTAATAGGTGAAAACGGAGCCGGTAAAACAACATTAATGAAAATATTATATGGGCTTGAACAAGCAAACTCAGGAAATATTTACATCAATGAAAAAAAGGTCGACATAAAAAACGCTATCCACGCTATTGATAACGGTATCGGAATGGTTCAACAGCACTTTATGCTTTTTGATCCATTCACCGTTGCCGAAAATATTGTGTATGGAAATGAACCTAAAAAGTTTATTTTTATGGACATGAAAAAAACAAATCAAAAAGTACTTGAACTTTCAGAAAAGTACGACCTTGCATTAAATCCTACAGAAAAGGTTTCAAATCTTTCAGTTGGACTTTGCCAACGTGTAGAAATTTTAAAAGTTCTTTATCAAAACACAGACATTATTATTTTTGATGAACCTACGGCCGTTTTAACGCCGCAAGAAGTAACTGAACTTTTAAAGACAATGAAAAAGTTAAAAAGTTTAGGAAAGAGCATCATCATTATTACCCACAAATTGCATGAAGTTATGGAAGTTGCAGACCGTGTTATGGTAATGAGAAATGGAAAAAAAATTGATGACGTTCTTATAAAAGATACAACCGCCGATAAACTTGCCTTTGCCATGATTGGTCGCCAACCAGAGAGCATACTTATAGAAAAAACTAACTATACCCAAAATATTGTTTCTGTAAAAGATGTTTGTCTAAAGGCAGCAGACAATCGCCCTATTTTAAATAACGTTTCATTTGATGTAAAAGCAGGTGAAATTGTTGGTATTGCAGGAGTTTCCGGTAATGGGCAATCTGAGCTTATTAGGTGTATATTTGGACTTGAATCAATACATTCAGGAACAATCGAAGTAGAAAATAAACAAATTCAAAATAAATCGGTAGAAGACATTAGAGCATCGGGTGTTTCACTTATACCTGAAGATCGCTACAAATGGGGTTCTGCCGTTAGTGCGACAATTCATGAAACTGCCATAATGGCACATCACCATAAAGAATCGTTTTCAAAACGAGGAATTTTATTTAGAACAAAAATAAAAAGCTTTGCTACCAAACTTATTTCAGAGTATGGTGTAAAAGCTAAACATATACAAGATGCAACCGGCTCCCTTTCTGGGGGAAATGCACAAAAACTTATCGTTGCACGAGAATTATCACAAAACACTTCTTTTATAATTGCAAGTGAGCCTACTCGTGGCGTAGATATTGGAGCCATGGAGTTTATTCATCAACAAATTCTTAATAGAAGAAAGAAAGGAAATGCTGTTTTATTAGTAACCTCTGAGCTTTCAGAGATATTGAAGCTTTCAGATAGAATCTTAGTTATGTTTGACGGTAGCATTGTTGGTGAATTTGAACGAGGCAAGGTAACTGAAGAAGAACTGGGATTATTAATGGCGGGAGGTTAGAATAAAGAAAAAATTTGTTATTTTTTCTTTATTCTGTCGAGTTTGCAACAATAATGTTACATTTTTGTTGCAAACATCGCATTACATTCAAAGAAACGAGTGAAAAACTTCAGTTTTTCACTCGCTATAAGGAGTAGTTATAATGCTACATAAGAAAATATTGGTTTTAATAAAGCCTCTATACCAACCAATTATAGCAATATTTATGGCCTTAGTTGTTGGTGGTATTATTATTATATTTAATGGTGAAAATCCTTTTGAAATATATGGCGTTATGATTAAGGGAGCATTTGGAAGCCAGTACTACCTTCTTGCAACCCTAACACGAGCAACACCAATTATTATTTGTGGTCTTGGAGCTGCCATTGCATGGAGCTCAGGCTACATGGGAATTGGCGGTGAAGGACAAATGATTTGGGGCGGCTTTATTAGCTCTATATTAATTCTTTATACACCAGGCCCTGCAATAGTAAAAATTCTCGTTGCTATTTTTGGATCTCTTCTTTTCGGAGGATTATATTCTGCCCTTTCAGCATGGCTTTTAGACAAGTTTAAAATGTCTTTAGCCATTTCAACTCTTATGCTTAATTACATTGCTCAATATGTTACCATGCATTTTGTAACAAATGTTTTTTTAGACACCAGTGGCGATATGAAACTTATTCAAACTAACATGATTGATGAAGGCTTACGTTTTGCAAGAGTTTTTCATGGTTATACCTTTCATATAGGATTTTTTATTGCAATAATAATGGTTGCAATTATGTGGTTTGTGGTAAATAAAACAGTATTTGGTTATGAAGCAAAAATGACTGGATACAATATTTTCTTTTGTAACTATGGTGGTGTAAAAAGTAAAAGAGTTATGTATGGTGTTCTTTTTTTAAGTGGAGCAGTTTGTGCAATGGCAGGTGTGAGCGAAGTAATGGGCGTTCAATATCGATATCTTCATAATGCCTATGTATCGGGAAGCTTTGCATGGATTGGCTTAAATGCAGCTCTTATTTCTAACTATAACCCTATAGGAGTGTTAATTACATCAATAGTTCTAGCTGGAATTCAAACAGGAGGGGCTGCCATTGCACGGTCTACCAGTATTCCTTTAGAAATATCTTCAATTGTGCAAGGATGTATTACACTCTTTATTTCTGCAAAAATTGCAATTAATTTTGTACTATTCAAAAAACCTGATTTTTTCAATCGGTTTAAGTTAAAAAAAAGTGAGGTAGCATAATGGATTTAGACATTAATTACCTTGCGGTAGTATTTAACTCGACAATTAGAATGCTCACTCCCATTTTATATGTAGCATTAGGTTCTGCCCTTTGTAATAGAGTTTTTATTTTTAACATTGGGCTTGAAGGAATGATGCTTACAGGTGCCTTTGTATCTATTGTAATAAATTATTTTACAGGAAGTGTTTGGCTTTCTATATTTGGTGCAATGATGGCATCAATGATTGTAGCTTGGATTGCAGGCGTTTTTATGGTTAAGTTTAAAGGTGCTATGCTCGTTGTTGGTATTTCTATAAATGTACTTATGGCAGGGGCTACTACATTTGCTATGCAATTTATCTTTGGTGTAAAAGGCGCCTTTATTGACCCTTCCCTTGTAAAACTTCCAAGAATTGATGTTTCATGGATTGGAAACTCAGTACTTAGAACTATGTTTGGAGAACTTTCCTACCTTGATATTTTTGCTTTTATTTTAGCAATTATATTAAACATATTTTTGTTTAAAACGGTATGGGGATTTCACTTACGCTCTGTTGGTATTAACATAACGGCTGCAAAAAGTTTAGGTATTAGAGGCGAAAGAATCCAAATGGCAGTCATTGCCTTTTCGGGGCTATTAAGTGGTATTGGGGGTACTTTATTAACCATGGGCGGCGTAACAATGTTTGCAGAAAACATTACAGCTGGACGTGGATTTATTGCTATGGCTTCCGCAAGTCTTGGAATGGCACATCCAATAGGATGTATTGTTTCAAGTGCATTTTTTGGTTTTGCACAGTCTCTATCAAATATGCTACAAAATACCAGTTTTAGTAGAGAGTTAACAATGGCTATGCCATACTTTGCAACAATTGTAGCACTTGCATTGTATAACTTTGTAACAACAAAGCAAAAAAGAATAAAAATGTAAGGGGTAAAAAAATGAAATACGATTTTGATTATTTTAAGAAAAGTGCAGATTATGTACTTAGCAAGGTAGATTTTAAACCTGAAGTTGCATTAATTTTAGGTTCATGTCTTGGTGGATTGGCAGAAGAAATTGAAAATCCTATAGTGATAGATTATAAAGATATTCCAAACTTTTTAATTTCAACCGTAGATTCTCATGCAGGAAAGCTTATTTTAGGTACACTTGCAGGGAAAAAAGTTGTATGTATGTCTGGTAGGTTTCACTATTATGAAGGCTATGACTTTGAACAATTAACAGCCCCCATTCGTCTATTTAAACTTTTGGGCGTAAAAGCAACTATTTTAACAAATGCTGCAGGAGCGGTTAACACATCATACAATGCAGGCGATGTAATGATTATTTCAGATCATATTAAATTTATGGGATCTAGTCCTCTTAGAGGACCTAATATTCCTGAGTTTGGTAATAGATTTTTTGATGTTTGTGATGTGTATACTAAAAAGCTCCGAGAAGTTGCCTTAGGATGTGCAAAAAACTCGACACTTTCTATACATGAAGGCGTTTATTTTTACTGGACAGGCCCTCAATTTGAAACTCCTGCAGAAATTAAAGCAATTAGAACCCTTGGCGGAGATGCTGTGGGTATGTCTACCGTAACGGAAGCTTTAACAGCAGCACACTGTGGTATGCCACTTTTAGGATTATCGTTAATGACCAATATGGCAGCAGGTGTTTTAGACCAACCTATTACAACTGAAGAAGTAGATGAAATTGCAAGTGCTGCATCTATGAAACTTAGAATGTACGTAAAAGACATTGTAAGTACTCTCTAAAAAAGAAGGACGTAAGCCATGAAACTTTTATTAAAAAACGCTCATATTATTGCAAACACAAAAACCGAAACTGTTTTTATGAATGCATACGTAGGTATTGAAAACGACACAATTATATATGTTGAAAGTGAAAAACCTGCAGACACATATGATGAAGAAAAAGATATGTCTGGAAAGCTTATTTTTCCTGGGCTTGTAAATGCACACACTCACAACCCAATGACCTTAGTTAGAGGCGTTGGAAGTGATCTTCTTTTATTAGACTGGCTTGATATAGTAATGCCAATTGAAGATAGTTTTACCGCAAAAGATAATATGATTGGCTCACGTTTAGCATGGATGGAAATGCTAGCAAGTGGTGTAACCTCTTGTTCTGATATGTATGAATACCCAGAAGAAACAACTGAAGATCTAACAAATATGGGCGTAAAAATTAATATGGGGCGCGGCGTATTATCATTCGATGAAAATGCAAGCGCCCTTGAAAATCCGCGAGTTACCGAAACTATTGATTTATTTAAAAAATATGATGGAAGCGCAAATGGTCGCATAAAGGTTGACTTTGCTATTCACGCAGAATATACTTGCAAAGCCAAAACAGTAGAAGAGTTTTCTAAACTATGTAAAGAATACGGAACACGAATGCATGTTCATATTTCCGAGTCTATAAAGGAGCATAACGACTGCATTGAGCGTTATGGGAAAACACCAACACAATGGTTTTACGATTTAGGTCTTTTTGAAAATCCTGTTTTTGCAGCTCACTGTGTACAACTCACAAAAGATGATATGGATATATTCAAAAAAACAGGTGCAAGTATTATGCACAACCCTACTAGTAATTTAAAACTTGCAAGCGGTATAGCCCCTATTCCTACCTTTTTAGACATGGGAATAAATGTGTCTCTTGGAACAGACGGAGCTTCAAGTAATAACAACCTAAACATGATAGAAGAAATGCACCTTGCTGCTATTATTCATAAGGGATACAACCAAAACCCAAGAATTGTAAGCCCTTCCCAAGTTTTAACTATGGCAACACTAAATGGTGCTACGATGCAAGGCAGACTTAACACAGGAAGTATTGAAGTAGGTAAAAAAGCCGATATGGCTGCAATTGATTTACAAAAAGCACACTTACAGCCTCATACAGATTTATTTTCAACTCTAGTGTATACAGCACAAGGAAGTGATATTTGCATGACAATGGTAGATGGAAAAATCTTATACGAAAATGGTGAGTACAAGACAATAGATAAAGAAAAAACCTTATTTGAGTTTAATGAAAGTACAAAACGCTTACTAAAGGATTTATAACAGGAGATAAACAATGGAAAGAGCTGATAAAGGACTTGCATTTATGTTGCAATATGAAAATGTTGCATGGTATGAAAACGGTGAAGTGCGCATTTTAGACAGAAGAATATACCCTACAAAAGTAGAGTTTGTCACATGCAAAACACACATCGAGGTTACACAAGCCATTACCGATATGGTAACACAAAGTGCAGGACCCTATACTGCCGCTTCTGTTGGTATGGCGCTTGCAGCATTTGAATGTAAAGATATGGGTAAAAATGAGCAAATTGAGTTTTTAACAAAGGCTTCATATACCATAAGTCATGCTCGCCCTACAACTGTTTCAAGAATGAAACTTATAACCGAAAATTGTTTAGCCGTTGGAAAAAAAGCAATTGAAGAAGGGCGAAGTGCAATCGATGCCATAATGGATGCAACCATCATAATGAATAATGGTCGCTATACAAAAATTGAAAAAATTGCAGAATATTTAGTAGATATGTTTCCTAAAAAAGGAAAAATTATGACACAATGTTTTGGTGAAACCATTGTTGGTCAAATGCTAAAAATTGCAAAAAATAGGGGTTATGATTTACAAATATTTTGCCCAGAAACACGCCCCTACTTTCAAGGTGCAAGACTTACTGCAAGCGTTGCCTATGACCAAGGTTTTGATGTAACTGTAATTACTGACAACATGGCAGCCTTTGTAATGCAAAAAGAAAAGATTGACGTGTTTACCTCTGCTGCCGATGCTATTTGTTTAGACGGTCACGTAGTAAATAAGATTGGAACATACCAAATTGCACTTGTTTCAAAAGCTCATGGCATTCCATACTTTGTTTCGGGAGCACCAGATATTGGGCATCCAACAATAGATACTGTTACCATTGAAATGAGAGATCCAGATTTTGTGTTACAAGCAATGGGTGTAAGAACAGCTATGCAAGGAGTTAAGGGCTATTATCCATCATTTGACATTACACCACCTCATCTTATTTCAGGTGTTGTTACCGATGATGGTATCTATTCTGCTTACGACTTACATCGGTATTTTAACAAAGGTAATACTGGCGAAGTTCCAGAACTTATTGTATAATACGTAAAAATTGTTTCATTTTAATTTTCAATCCTTGAAACATTTCCATTTCTATGATATAATTTTTTTATGACAATAAAAGAAGTAGCAAAAATAGTAGACGCAACCGTGCTTTGTGGAGAAGAAAGCTTAGATAGAGAAGTTTTTTCTGCCTGCGGTTCTGACCTTATGAGCGATGTTATGGCATTTGTAAAAGATCAGGTATTACTTTTTACCGGGCTTATTAATGTACAAGTGATTAGAACGGCAAGTCTTATGGATATTGGTGCCATTTGTTTTGTGCGTGGTAAAGCACCATCTGAAGAAATGATTGAAATGGCAAAAGACCAGGATATTATTCTTTTGGCAACAAAAGAGCCTATGTATGTTGCTTGTGGTAAGCTATATAGCGCAGGTGTTACAACCGGTGGAGTACGGGATATCTAAGATACGTACATGAAATATCACTTTGATATTCCCGGAGATGATTTTTCGTTAGCAGGGAATGCAGCTTTAGAGTTAAAAAAAACTTTCAAAGGTCTTGGACTTTCAAGTGACGTAATAAAACGTGTTGCTATTGCAATGTATGAAGCTGAGCTCAACATGGTTGTGCATGCAGACGGTGGAACCATAGATGTAGAACTTAGCGATACAGACATACACATTGTGGTTAGTGATAATGGTCCTGGTATTAGTGATGTTCAAAAGGCAATGCTCGAAGGTTTTTCAACCGCAAACAATGTGTATGTGGAACTCGGATATGGAGCCGGCATGGGACTTTCAAACATAAAGCGAAACACTGATTCGCTTATTATAGATTCTGTTCCAAACAAGGGCACTACCCTAACCATGTGTATTCATTATGCAAACTAATACCTCTAAACAAAAAATCAGAAAAACAATAAAAGAACTTTTAAAAGATACACTTGACAGTAATGGCACTACATTGCAAAAAAAATTAAATGAAAATATAGAGAAAATACTTCAAACATCAAAAATTTTTCTTGATTCAAACTTACTTTTAGCGTACTATCCTATGAAACATGAAGCATCCTGTCTAGATATACTTAATGTCTCATTACGTATAGGTAAAAAAATTGCACTTCCAAAAATTACTGGCGATATAATACACTTTCACTTTTCTGACCTAAGAAATCTAAAAAAAAATTCATATGGTATATATGAGCCAACAAATGAAGCAATTGATTTTAAAACCTTGGTTCAAGAACAACTAATGGATATTGCGATACTTGTTCCAGCACTTGCTTTTACCAAAAATGGAAAAAGACTTGGTCGGGGAAAGGGATATTATGATAAATTTCTTAATTCGATGTTAAAATTGCAAGAAAAATATCCTACAGTGAACATTACTTTTATTGGACTATGTTTTTCGTTTCAAATACTTGATGAAATACCTACAGAAGAACATGATATAAAAATGAATTACATATTAACAGAAAAGGATTTATATGGTGAGTAAGGCACAAACTTTAAATGAAGAAAAATTAATTGCATTTTTGGCCTCATTATGTTTATTTTTATCTGCAATAGAATATGTTATTCCAAAGCCTTTACCTTTTATGCGACTTGGGTTGGCTAACATGCCTATTTTACTATCTTTATATGTATTAAAACCAAGACAATACTTTTTTTTAGTACTTTTAAAAGTGTTAGGGCAAGGTTTTGTATCAGGTACCTTTTTTTCTTATATATTCGTATTTTCAGTTTCAGGATCTTTTTTAGCATCACTTGCTATGTTTATTTCACATAGAATAGCTAAAAAACACATAGGCCCTATTGGTATTGGACTTTTAGGAGCGCTTGCAAATGCAGCTTCACAAATTATTTTATCTGATATTATGCTCTTTGGTGACTCTATTCAATATATTGCACCTGCATTAATTATAAGTTCATGTGTAACAGGCTTACTTTTAGGTATATTTACCGCTCGTTTTTTGCAAGTATCTACATGGTATTCATCTCTAAACATTGTAAGGTGTGATAATGAAAAATAATTTGAATACTATATATAAAAATATACATCCACAAGTATTATTTTTTTCATCAATACTTTGCTTACCAACGGTTTTTTTTCAAGATATTACTGCCTTTATATGGATAGTTGCATTATTATTTTTAATCTTGCTTACCATAAAAAAAGGAAGAATTCGTTTGCTTCCTTCAATAATCATTTTAGTATCCATTTTATTTTTTAATATGTTAAATCCAAGTGGAAGGGTTTTTATAACAATTGGAGCTTTTAGAATTACTGAAGGAGCCTTAGAGTTTGGTTTAAAAAAAGCGGGTGTATTACTTTCAATGGTATTTATTTCTCAATACTCCGTATCAAAAGACTTACACATAAAAGGTCGAATAGGCTATTTTATTAGTATGATGTTTTATTTTTTTGAAGAGCTTACAGAAAATAAGACTCATTTTAATGTTAAAGAGCCTATAAAATCTATAGATACAATTCTTTTAGCAGTATATAAAAAAGATTTTAATCAAAAAGAAAGTGAAAAACATACAGCAGAAAACCAAAATGCTTTAGTTTGGCTACTGTATGTTATACCCATTATTATAAGCTATGGGTTACTTATTCTGAATATCAATAACTTTTAAGAGTTGTTATCCCAAAAAAGTCTTTTATATTTTTCAAAGGTATATCCATCAGAATCTTTTAAAACTATTATACCTACTCCAAGTTCTACAAGGTGATGTAATGCTTCGCGTATAACTTCTACGCAAATATAAGGATTCTTTTTTTCGTCTATTTTTTTAACAAAATGATGCTTGCTTTCTTCGTGAATCATTCTTTCTAAACATGGAAGAATAAACTTATACTCGGGAACTATAATGTATTCTGCATTTTTAGTTGATTCTATGACTGTTGTGTATGTTTCGTCTCGTTTTACTACGGTGCTAATTTCTGCCACTGCATCTTGTAACCCACGTAAAATATACTGATACACAAAAAAGTCTTCATTATCTTTAGTAATAGAAAAAATTAGTTCGTCATCATAATAAAACTCATACATGTATAATTCGCCATAGTGTAATGGGTTAGTATGTATGTATATAGATTTAATGGTAACATTATCTTCAAACATATATGAACAGGTTGAAAGTTCACGATCAAATTGAGATCGACTAAATTCTCCTAAAAAATCCTTAATTTCTAATGTATAGTTTGCTCTTTCTATTTGTTCAGGTTCAAATAAGCCCCAAATTCCATTTAATGGCACAGCAAAGTGTACCGGTAAATGTAATTTTTCCGCATAATTTATTTTTTCTTCTAAATCTTCAGGAGTAATGGTAAAAATATTGTTAAGGCTATGCTTAAGTTCATGAATTATTGCGAGTTTATTATCTTTTTTTGTATTTAAACTTTTTATCGTGTGTAAGCAATTTTCAGAAGTATCATAATTATATAATGCTCCAAGCGATTTTAAGATAATCGGTAGTTCAGATGTTCTATCTTTATTAAGTACCTTTAATACAAAACCATCGTAATCAAAGTTGTCAGTAATTATTGAACTAATGGTATCAGTAGTAATCGCATTGCTCGACGTAGCGTATAATGTACTCATAATTCCCCCTAAATTTATTCTTACAATAAAATTGTACAACTTTAATAAAACTTCTTTAAATAAATTTATTCGGATTGTGATGTACAAGTTGTATAAACCCTTATTAAAAAACATACAACTATTCATTTTTACACAATTATTTTTTATGATTATTTATATTAGAGTAAAATCATACACATGTCAAGTAAAAATCAAACTAATGTTGGTTAAAAAAAGTTTAACCAAGTTTAACTTTTAAAAACAAAGTTAAACTTACAAATTTTTACACTACACATAAAAAAAACCGCTAAAGTATAAGTTTAGCGGCCTTTAGGTAAGAACTACAGCACCTGTTGTTGAAGTTCATCTCCATACAACTGCATAAGCTCTTGTTTTCCTGATACATGTAATTTGGCGTATACATCTCGCATTATTAGCTTTATTGCACTTTCACTTTTATTAAGCTCATCTGCTATAGCCGAATACTTTTTATCTGCTAACACTTCTCGCAGCACTTCTAATTCAACCGGTTTAAGGATTGTTAAATCAAGTTTACTTGTTTCTTTTGAAAAAAACTTTGTAAAAAATGATTCATTGAAAAGTGCAATGCAAAGAAATGCAACAATTAATAGGAAAAATAGATCTAGTAATGTTTTTATCATAATTTCTATACCAAAACGATATTGAAAAAAAATTACTAATAACGGTAATATAATGTAAAGCAAAGTTACAACTTTCTTACTAATAAAAACTTTAGCCTTATATGCAAAAGCACATCCTAATAAATACATTATAATTCCAGTTATACTTCCTCCATCAAATAGACTTAATAAGCCCCAAAAACAAGCAAATAAACTATATAATATAAATTTAGTAGGAAATACAATAAGATATAAAGAAATAATGATAGAAATTATGTACAATAAATCAATATTCATCATTAAATTTCCCGTTTTTTCTATAACTGAAGTAAGGGAACTAAATGCAAAAAAAATAATAGTCCAAGTAAAAGCACAAGTAATTGCTGCTATTCGCCAAATAATCATCATAATTACCAATCTATTTTAACATTTCCATTTATATTAATAATCAATTCATCCAATGCATCACATGGATTTTCGCGTATATCATTCAATAAATTAGTTTTCAATACTTCATATTCCCAATGTGCATCGTTAAGAGGGTTATAAACGCCATTTTCTTTATCATCTAATGAACTTGCATTATAGTGTTCTAACATAACTAGAGCAAGAATAGTCATTCCATGATGAATAATCTTTTCATCTCCACCTTTAAAAGATGAAAGCAATCGGAGTCTTGTATACACAGATGTGTTATCATCAATGTTATGATCACCAATTTTTGCACCACCGCGAAGTTCTGTAAAGTATACCGCTAAGTGAGCCAAAGCGGTGCGTTTTGCATCTTCACAACCAGCTACGTATGGAATGGCTGCAACTAATTGTGCCACTTCATTTCCTACAAAATCTTCCCTCTCTTCATCGGTAAAACGGAAAGTATCAATCACCGCTGAAAATACTTCACTAATGAAATCATCTAAATTTTGCTCATTTGAACAACCAACTCGTACGCTTTCACGTGTTTTGAACATAACTTTTTCCATAAAGCTACTCCTTACTTTTTACCACAACCTTGGTGACATATTTGGAGGAATAATTCTACAGTTACTAAATGCAACGAAATAATAAACAGCAAATGATAAAACTACACTTGTATAATTTTATCATTCCTCCTTATTTAAATGATAGCACGTAAAATTTGGTACGTCAAGCAAAAAAAAAGCTAAAATAGCACAAACGTTGAATAATGGATATGTTATATTATACATAACGTGTATGATATTTCAACTTTGACAGATTATAGGTTTTATGATACACTCAAGTTATGCAAAAAGTTATTGAAATAATAAAACAAAACATACAAAATCAGCGTTGCTATTTTGTATTTGCAACAAATGTAGAAGCCACAACATGGTCTGAGTATATTTTAGAAATAGAAATAACTGAGGCTGTAGCCACTGAACGTTTTATAGCCTGGGATAGTTTTAAAGCTGAATGTATTCGCTCTGAGCATCAAGATAAAACCTCTATTCCATCAATATTAAGAAAGTTTTTTGCATTAAATATAATTGAGCGAAACAAAACTGAAAATCTTTTTAAAGCAATTATTAACCCTGAGTATGTACATACGTCTTCATCTTTTGCTGATTGGATAACAGGCGTTTTACCTCAGCTTTCATCATGGAGTGAAAAATCAAACATAGAAGATGATGAAGACAAGGATTTATTATTACTAAAAAAGGAATATGAGATTTTTTTAGAATCATATAACGTATTTGATCCTGCATGGGAAAAGCCTCCCTTTTATACAAGCGGAAAAACGTATTTTATTATATATCCTGAAATTATTCAGGACTTTACAGAGTATAAAGAAATTTTAACAAAATCTGAGTGTATAGAACTAGTTTACATGGATGAAGTTAAAGATACTATAGAGGTATTGCAATATACAAATTCTAGAAGTGAACTAAGAGAGACAGCTTTATTTATAAGAAAATGCTGTACGCCTTTAGAAAAAGGTGGCAAGGGCTTACAATGGAGTGATATTGCAGTTAGCGTAAAAGATATTGAAACACTTGAACCATATATAAAACAAGAGTTTTCACTTTACAATATTCCTATAAGAGTTAGAAGTGGTAAAGCACTTGGTTTGTACCCTGCAGGTAGGCTTTTTTCACTCATTAAAGATTGTTATACTGAAAAGTTTTCTTTTGAAACCGTAAAAAATCTTGTACTAGATCCGGTATTTCCTTGGAAAAATAAAGTTGCCGCAGAGCAACTTATAGATTTTGGTAAAAAAAATAATTGTCTTATAAGCTATGATAATAAAGATGTATGGCTAGAAGCGTTTAAAAATTATTCTATCG
>CAYJJW010000031.1:0-18057 GCA_964370555.1 uncultured Treponemataceae bacterium
CCGAGATTACAAATCACGTGCTCTGGCCAGCTGAGCTAAGTTGGCGTAACTTCAACTATATTACACTATTGTAAAAAAAAGGTCAAGTACCAAATATCATTTTTTTTGAAAAATATTACAAAAATAAGGGTAAATATTTTTCTTCAATTACTTTTTCCCATGAATATTGATTTTTAACATATTGGGCACTGAACGAAATCATTTCTGTAAAGTATTCAGGGCTTTCTATTTTTCTGTCAATAAGCGAAATAAGCATATTAGCCAAAATTTCAGGTTCATTCTTAAAATATAAAAACCCTGTTTTTTCATGTAATATTTTGTGTAATCCGCCTGCTGCATGTGCAACAGGTAGAACACCAAAAATTTGTCCAATAAAGTCTTGTAATCCGCATGGTTCAAAAAAACTTGGTAATACTAAAAAATCACTCATAGCAATGCATAAACGAGATAAAGCTTTATCATAGCCTTGAAAATAAATGTATTTTCCGTAATAGTGTTTTGCTAGGTTACAGTTTTCTTTTTCAAGTTCTTTTGCTCCATGTCCCATAACAATAAAACGAGCATTACTTCGTTTTTCAAGCACTATTCTAGCCGCATCTGCCAGTACATCAACACCCTTTTGATGTACTAGTCGCCCATGAAATGAAAAATATACTGGCTTTTGATGATTAATTTGTTCTTCAGTATCGTTTAATACTCCAAATTGAAACACTCTATCAATTTTTTTATCTTCGGTACAAGTATGAATTGTTTTATATTTTTCTAAAAAATAATTTCTACAGTCTTGTTTACCTTGTAAATCGCCATTAATAGGATCATATGAAAATGGGAGAGCCGATGTTGTAGAATCTATTGGGTTATAGTGTTCATAATCAATTCCATTTGTAATGCCAATTATCTTAAATTTTCTTTCAAAAAACTCTTTACTGATATCTGAACAAAAAGAATTATGAGGAGAAATAAGTTCATCTGCATACCATGGTGAAACAGTCGTATAGGTAGCATAGTCTTGGGATAATAAAAATGGTTCGGGTCTTCCGTGTACTGAATAATTATAAAAATCACTTTCAGGTAAGCAAAGAAGTTGACTTGCTTGTTCTATAGATTTACATTGGTCGCGATATACATAACCTGCATTGTGTATTGTAATAAAAAACTTTGTATTTTTGTAAAGTTCTTTAGCCTGTTCATTTTTTTGTACTAAAAACGGTATCAGCGATGTATGAGCATCTTGGCAATGCAGTACATTTGGGGTTGTTTTAGCTTTTGTTCCATACGTTACAACCGCTTTTTGAAATAACACACTGAGAATATTTGAATCGAAGTGGCCTTCCCCACTTTTTAATGATGGATTTAAGGCTTCTTCTAACTTTGTATATGTGTATACACCCATTTTTGATGTAAAACATGAGTGAACAATAAAAACTATCTTCATACCATTAAATATTCCTTGTGTATATACAATTCTGTATGAAGTTGAGTCAATATGTATTTCTGTACTACCATTTTCAATGATATCAAAGTCATCTACACTGGTAATTGCCGTACAACCATAAAGTGGGATAAAAACAGTTACATCCCAGCCTTTCTTTTTTAGGCCAGTTGCAAGAGATGTAACAACGCTTTTTACACCACCTGCTTCAGCAAGGCCTGCATATTCACGTGCGGCTATCCAATATGTTTTTTTCTTACTCATTAAGTATTTGCCTTTTTTACAAAATCAGGACGTAGAACTTCGGCACCACCACCATATACATGTATCGGTTTTTCTTTTGCATATGCGGTAATTAATACTCGTACCGTGTGGCTTAACGATCCCTTGATATATGGCTCAAGTGAACAAAATAGAGCAGAGTTTAAGCACAAACCTTCTTTTCGTAACGCTGCGGCAGGATTCATTGCATCGATATCATTTGTAACGGTAAAATGTATAGACACAATATCGTCTTCCGCTAATTCATTCTTTTTTAAAATTTGACTAACCATCGATGCAACATCACTTCGTATGTTTTTTTCATCGTTTGATGTGCACCAAGCACCTCGTATCCCAAATAATCGTTTTTCAGACATACATATCCCCTAAAAGTAAACAATAGTAATTCAATATAGTTACAAATATTTTTATCGTGCAATAAAATAAATAACATTAGAAAAAGCAAAAAATACTAACACAATTAGTATATAAAAAACATATAACAGTATGTATTTTATGTGAAAGTAGGTTTTGTTCTTAAAAAAATAGTATATTAATAGCGTAAATCCTGCTAAAAGAAATGCAAATAAAAAAATAGACGAAATGCGTAATACATATAACAGTAGTATTTGATTTTCATCTAAAAAGTTTTGCCAGTTTCCACCTAGATATAATAAAAAAACTACGCAAGAAAATCCAAGTAAAAATAGTATTAATCTATTAGTTAATGAGAAAAGAGGTGTCTTTTTATGTAGCTTTTGATTTTTTAACACTTGCACTATTTCCTAATTACGTTATATACTACTATGTATATGTATTAATATCAAGGTACTAGGAGAATATATGAAAAAGTTTATTATATCATTTGTTATACTCATAATTTTTGGTGCAGCAGTTTTTGTTTTGGGATGGCTAGAGTTTTTTGTGCCAGTTAATAATATCGGTATAATGGTTTCAAAGACAGGTGGAGTTCATACTGAAGTTATTCAAGCGGGGAATTTTTCATGGAGTTGGGAGAGGCTCATTCCAACCAATTCAAAAATACGCTTATTTTCTCTAGTTCCGCAAACATACACAAAAACTATAAAAGGAAGTCTTCCCTCTGCAGAGTTATATAAAAACATGGTAGAAGGCAATCCTAGTTTTGATTATAATTTTTCAGTTACCATTGACATGAATATTAAAACAATGGCTTTACCTGATTTTATAAAAAGAACAGGGGCTGAAGATCAAGATGCATTAAATAGATATCTTGAACAGCAAGCAGATACTATTGCTCGTTCTGTAATTCAGTATGTTTTAGAACACTCAATGAATGATGCAGACTTTGTTGTTGAAGCAAGTCTTTCTGACACAGAGCTTATTACTGCTATTAGTGCAAACTCTCGGTTTCCTGATTTGGATATAGCAACAATTTATATAAATAATGTTACCCTTCCGGATGTTACAATGTATAATTTTGCTAAAAATAGTTATGTCGCCTATCAAGATGCTGCACAACAGGCATTGGATAATGCTTTTGAATTACCGGGATTAAATGCTGCACAGGATTATTTAGAGTTAGAAAGACTTTCAAAGCTCGGTCAAGTACTTGCTGAATATCCTAACTTAATTGAGTTTATGGCAGTTACAAACGGAAACTTAGATTTTGAGCTTCCAAGTGATATTCCTCAAGTAAATGAAATTAGTCAATAAAGGGTTCCAACATTCTGTCAAAGCTCCATTTACTAATATCCAGTCCGTAGAGCAATTGAGAACTTTCGGGAACAACAATATAAGATGTGTCTAGTACATATATTGCACACGAAATGCTGTAGTTATTAAAATAGATTATTGTAATCTCATAATCAAAAGTTGTTGTAAGTATGTTTTTAACATCTACTACATTTGATGATTGTGACTGTAATAGTGTAGTAGCAGATTGTTCAAAGTTTTTATCTCCTGAGTAAAGAGTTGTAGTATGGTTTTTTGTGTTCAAACTAATTGATGCTATATTTTCAGGTACATTGTGTGCTATTAAAAAATCTGGGTAAAACTTTGGGTCAACCCAAGCAGAAGGATTTACTTGTAAAAAGGTATAATATTCATCAACAATAGCATATATATTTGAGTTTGCAGAAGATCTAACGTATCGCTTTGTGCCAGTATAGTCAGTATTCCCAAAAAAGACTTGTGATAGTACTGTTTCGCTATTTGCTTCTATTTTTGAAAATGTTATTTTTTTCATGTTTGAAGAATTATCTAAAACATCATATAAGACTAGTTCTTTTACATTGCTTGTAACATACTCAGCATTAACCACGGTAGATGAAATATGTATAAGTTCTAATGCTTTCGCCGTGTTTACCGGGAAAAAGATACCATTGTAATTTCCAATGGCACCGCCTGAATAAAGTGTAATTATTAAAGTTTCAAGAGGATTATCACATTGAATTGTAATGGTATTTACATGGTTTGCATTAGAGGGGTTTAGAAGCACTAATTCTTGATAGGTGATGTTTTTTCCTTCTGAGTTCGAAATAGTGCCTAAAATGCCCGTTATAGTGAGAATAAGACACATTACATACAATAGAGCAAGTTTTATTGTGAAATTTAAATGGATTTTCATTGTGTTCTCTTTAGAAATATTTTTGAAGTTTTTTTACGTTTTACACATATAATTAAAAAAGGTGATACGCAGATAAAAATATACCAAACTGATAATAAGAGTATGCTATTTCGTTGTACTATTCTGAATAGACTTTGGTCTGTTATTTTATATAGCGAATAATTAAAAAAACTTTTAGATTTGATATTTATTAGTTCAAAATCACCCTGTAGCCATAATAAAGCATTAATGAGAAAATCAAAGTTATTAAAAATATAATCTTGTTGTATATATGATAATCCCCTCGATAAAAAATACTGATCAGAAACAACAACGATATTATTTGAATATGTTGAAGCAATTGTATGAATTGTTTTTACGCTATCATTACTGTTTGTATTATTTTCATAAAAGGGATTTGTAATAAAGGCTTCACCTGTTTGTTCAAATAAAAGTTCGTTTGCATTTTGAAGCCAAGAGTTTTCAGATGTATGTGCAATAGACACCGTATTATTGTTATTTGTATCAATTGTGGTTACATTGGGCCATAATAAGCTTAAACCTTTGAAAGATGAGCCCAATACCTCTTTTGTATTTGCTTGAACCGTTGGAATAGTAATAAAAAAAGGATAGAGCATTTCAAGAGTTTCACCATTTTCTGATAAAAGTTTTGTACTTTGTACATTTGTATCATGAATAAGTGATGGTAAAATTGTAATTCCGTATTGAGATAAGAGCGTAAAAACAGGCTCTACTGTATCACTATTATACTGAGATTCCCATGTATCTAAATCAATACTGATAGGAGAAACAGAAAAGAAAACTTTTGCGCCAATGGAAATAAATGATTCTAAGGCAGAGACATGCTCGTTTTGTAAAGCTGAAGAACCTAAGACAATTAGCGGTGTACGTGTATCAAGATTAGATGTTTCAAGAATTTCTTCTTTGCTTAGTTCTCGCACACTATACCCTGCACTTTCAAGAAAAGGAATAACAAAGGGATAATCGCTATGTAATGAAAGCCCATTACCAACCAAAATAAATACAGAGCGAAAAAGTGTTGATGTAAGAGATTGCATTCGTCCTATAATGTCGTATTCTAGAGATGCTGTATCAATTAAAAATGGTATGATTTCAATATTATTTTTATATTCTAACACTATTGCTGAATATGCCTTTATGATTGAAGTTCTGTTTTCTTGAATGCTTGGAATATCAATTTGTGTAACACCTATATTGCTCAGTGATGTTTTTTCCTGTTCTGATTCAGGGTGATCTATATGAACTTGAATCTTATTTGAATAATTTGAGTATTCATATAAAAAGTCTTCAATATTTCTACTTTGAGGATATGCAGTTGAAAGTTCAGGGGTTACATAATAGGTTATTGAAAGTGTAGAATCTAAAGAATCAATTACCGTTTTTGTATAATCAGATATACTAAATTTTTTGCTTTCACTTATGTCAATTCTTCCGTAGTACAGTTGAGTATTCCATACTAGCAAACTTATTAAAAGGCAACCTGCAAAAAAGAACTTAAACAAAGGAGTGTTATACATACAAAGAAAAAGATGCTTCGTGTGTCTATAATCCCCTTGGAAAAAGCTTCAAAGTGATTTGTGTAAGAAAAAAAACGAGCGATAGTAGTAATAAAACTATTATTTATATAACTACCATTGGCAATTATTCCGTTTAACGTAAATAACACTAACGAAAATGTAGTTACAAAAAAAGAAACAGCATTGTTAGAAAAAATAACAGAACATAATTGCCCAAAAGCACAAAGACTTGAAACTAAAAAGATAATTCCAATAATTGAACTAAAAAGCACGCCTAACTCAATGTCTCCATATAAAGAAACTACAAACAATAATGGTAGACATAAGAAAACCGTAACAACTACGATACCCACTGTTGAAAGCCATTTTGAGATTATAAGATTAACTAAAGATGTTGGTAGCATACTTTCTCTTTCGTATAATGGCCATAAATTCATTGTTAGTAATGGAATTACTAAGATAAAGCTAAAAGGAAAAAAATTAAAGAAAAATCTAATATCACTACTACCAATAGGATACACAAAAAATTGATTTATATAAAAAAAGTGTATAGCATTTGAAGCTAAAAAAAATGCAATTGCAACATATGTTGCAGGATTACTATATGCTAAAAAGATGTCTTTTTTTAATAACGAAGAAAATGATATTTTTCTATGCATTATTATGCTCCCTTGTATTTTTTTTAACAAGATTTAAAAAAGCTTTTTCGAGTGTATCAGCATTTGAGAGCTTACATAGTTCCGTTTCTGTACCATATGCAATGAGACTGCCTTTATGTATAATTGCAATATTTGAACACAAGGCTTCCACCTCTTGCATGAGATGTGTAGACATAAGAATTGTTTTTGTTGAACTAAAACTTTGAATAATTTGACGCATTTCAATAATTTGCTCTGGGTCTAATCCTGACGTTGGCTCATCTAAAAGCAACACACTTGGATCATGTAACAATGCATAGGCAAATGATAAACGTTGTTTATACCCTTTTGAAAGTGTTCCTACTTTTTGGCTTAAAATATTTAAAATTGAAAATGTATCAGAAATCTTAAAAATAGCATCAATTTTTTCATCATTACTGAGCTTTGGAAATAGAATATTTGTTTGGTGAAATAAAAGCTCATATGCACTAACTTCAAGAGGAAAACTTCCTTGGTCTTTTACAAAACCAATTTCATTTTTTATTTTGATTAAATTTGATTCAACAGGAATGTTATTAACCGTAATACATCCTGAGTCAACAATAGATTTTAATAGTGTTGTTTTTCCTGCACCATTGAGACCTACTAAGGCTGTAACAGAATTTGATGGAATAGTAAAAGAAATATCATCTAAGGCCTTTAAGCTACCATAATTTTTTGAAACATTTTGTATTTTAATCAATACATATCCTCTATTTGTGGAAGTTTTTTTAGTATATCTCAATACAGTATTATGTGCAATATGGGATACTACAGAAATCCCCTTTAATGCTAACGCAAAAAAGGGGAAAAGGAAGAGGAGGTAAGAAAAATTAAACATGTACAGGTTGTTTATGAGGATGTTATCTGTACAATGCTTACCTACTAACTAAACAACAACCTAGACTAGAAAAAGTTACACGTTTTTTTTAAAAATACTAAAAAATGCAATGTTTTTTTTATGTTTTTGCTAGAATATTTTTTTAGATTATGCTATATTTAAAACATGAAAGAGAACAAAAAAGCCCGATTTTTCTGTGAATCATGCGATACAGAAGTTGTCGGGGATGCTAAATTTTGCCCCAATTGTGGCAGATTTTTTTCCTCAGTTCGATGTCCTGCATGTGAGTTAACAGGTGAGCATTTTCTATTTGAAAATGGGTGTCCTGCTTGTGGTTATGCGATGGATGGATCTCCTTTTGATACCAGTTTAACTCCTAATCAGCGAAGAAAAGCATATCAAAAACAAAAAAAGATAGAAAACAAAGGTAATATATCGAGAGGTTCTACTCCATATTCTTTAAGTGCTGTACCAAAAAAACGTAGTAGCGATGATCCTCTACCGGTTTGGATTTATGTGACCATAATAGCGCTTTTAGGTATAGTTTTAATAACTGTATTTACTTTTCTTGGGTAATATATTTTCGTTCAACTCTTGAAGAAACAGCACAGAGTACTTCATACGGAATAGTATCAAGGTGATTAGCAATGTCTAGGGCAGAACTACAGTGTTTATTGGGTCCAAAAAGAATTGCTTCATCCCACCTTTTTACTTCAGTTTTTTTATTTAATGTGATAACACATTGATCCATACATATTCTTCCAATTAGTTGATATTGCTTATCTTTTATGGTAACAGAAAACTTTCCAGAAAGTTTTCTGTTATACCCATCACCATAACCGATTGATAATGTTGCAATTTGAGTTTGTTCTAAAGCTTTCCATTTTCTGCCATATGAAACGCTTTCATCTTTTTCAATGCTTTTTAATGCTACAACATATGTTACAAGTTCCATTACCGGTAAAAAAGTATACTTGTCTTTTTCTCTAAAATATTCAGATAATTCATTACTTGGATAGTATCCATAAGAAAGTATTCCGGGTCGAACCATATCAAAATGTGCATCAGGATGCACGAGAATTCCACCTGATGCTGCGCAATGAAGGATGCCAGTATCAATGTCATTTTTATTAAGAATGGCTACAGTTTCTGTAAAAATAGCAAGTTGTTTTTTTGTAAAGGCTATATCTTCATCTAACACCGAGTCTGAAACGGCAAAGTGTGTACATGTTCCCTCAATAAATAATCCTTCTTTTTTTTGGATATACTTTGCAAGTTCTAAAGCTTCATTTTGTTGCACTCCATGTCGAGCCATTCCTGTATCGATTTTTAAATGAACAGGGAAACTTTTTTTGCTTGAGTTTTGAAACTCTGAGTATAAAATATCAATAAAATCACTGTCCGCAACCAAAGGCGTAAGTGAATATGTAATTAAATCTGCAATTTCATCTTTATGGCAAAGACTCAAAAGTAAAATAGGTTCTGTAATTCCCGCATTTCTCAGTTCTATGCCCTCGCCTACTGTTGCAACCGATAAAAAATCAATACCTAAGTCATGTGCTTTTTGTGCAATTTTTACTAACCCGTGACCGTAAGCATTTGCCTTTATTGCTAAACATATTTTTTTATTTGGAGCAATTTTTTTTATTTCTTGCATGTTATGTGCAAAATTATCTAAATATATTCGAGCTATAGATTTCCCCATGTGGATTCCCCTTATAATTCATACATGATAATATAATTAAGTGTATATTGCAAGTAAGACCCTTATACTATTTTGTGATTTTTGATATACTCAATTCAATGAAACAGTATGATATAGCCATTGTTGGTGGCGGAGTTGCAGGTTATTTTGCAGCAATAAAACTTTTAGAAAAAAATGACTCTCTTAATATTTTACTTCTTGAAAAAGAAACAGAGCCTTTAAAGAAATTATTAACAACCGGAAGTGGCGCTTGTAACTTTACACATGAGGGCTCTATCGATGATTTTTTACTTCGCTACGGAAAAAATGGACAGTTTTTGAGAAATGCTTTTTATACTTTTTTTGTAAAGGATATAGTATCATTTTTTGAACATAATGGTATAAATACAACTTGCAGAGACGACGGGAAATATTTTCCGAAATCTATGAAGGCAAGCGAAATTAAAGAGTTCTTTATAAAGTTAACAAAAAATGTAGATATCAAACTTCATTGCTCAGTAAATGATATTACAAAAGAAGGAGATTCATTTACTGTTTCTACTCAAAAGGGTTTATATAATGCAAAAAATGTATTAATCACAACGGGAGGAAAAAGTTTTCCTAAAACAGGTTCTACAGGGGACGGATATATATTTGCTAAAAAACTTGGGCATACCATTATAGATACAAAACCTGCCTTAGCTAGTGTATTTTGTAAAAATCATGAACTTTCTAATCTCTCAGGAATTTCATTTTCAAGTGTAAAGATAAGTCACTGTGTGAATAACAAAACTCAAACATTCACAGGCCCTTTATTAATAACACATAAGGGATATTCAGGGCCTGTAATTATCGATAACGCAAGAAATTTTATACAAAGTGAAGCTTTAAGTATATCTTTTATTCTTGAAAAAAAAGAAGCTCTTGAAAGAGCTTTGAGAGAAAAACCAACAGAGACTCTTTTAAATGCCTTAAAAAACTACGCTATTCCTAAAAAAATGATACAATTGTTTAGTGATATAAGTACCGTTGATTGCAATAAAAAAATTTGTGAGATTTCAACTAAAAAAATACAAGCATTAATCATGCTATTAACGGATTATCACATAACTATATCTTCTGTAGAAGGCTTTGAAACATGCATGTGTACTGCAGGTGGTGTAAGTTTAAAAGAAATAAATCCTAAAACATTTGAATCAAAGGTTTTAGAAGGCTTATACTTTTTAGGTGAAGTGCTAGATATTGACGGAGATTCAGGCGGTTATAATTTACAGGCAATTTGGTCAGAGTGCGCGTTATTTGCAGAAAACTTTTATTGACTTTCATTCGCTTCATTAGGAATTATAAAGCTGCATATGTCTTTATCAAAGTTGGCACTGTTATTGTATATTTTTGATTCGTGGATATTTGTAATTGATACATTGTGATGAATGTATACACCCCCTCCACTACCGGCGCCATATGGACCTGTAGCTGTATTCTCGCATATTATTCCATCTGTGTGATTTATTGTTGCCTCAATTGGAACAAGTTCCCAGTATGGGCTATCACTGGTGCCTGTATTATTATTTATAAAACTACCTGTTACGTATACTCCCCCCCCATGTCCGATAAAGCTATCATCGCTATTTGATTCAGATGATTTTTCTCTTCCTGACGCAATGTTATTTGATATAGTTCCGCTATGCATATTAAAGGTGCCATTTTTAACATACACACCACCACCTGCAAAATAGGCTGTGTTATTTGCTATAGTTGCCCCATCTATTGTAAGTGTAGAATCAAGAACATGTATACCGCCACCTTCGCCTGCTAAACCATTTGTTACTATAAGTTTTTCACCTAAAACTACTTCTAAATTGCTCCCTTTAAGAGTTAAAACGCTAGAAAGGCTTTGTGCATCAATTGTTGCGTTTGATTCTAAACCAATTATTGAAATTCTTAAAAAAGTGCTTCCGGTATAATCTATTACAATACTTTCCTTTACCGTGCCTGAAAAAAGTATAGAATATTCGGTTAAAACCTCTGAGTTTTCTAAAATATATTCAATGGCATCAGAAAGTGAACTATAGGGATTATTGAGCACATCATATGTATTTGATTGGTTTGTAACAATATAAATTTTAGGCGTAACCGTTTCAGTAACGGGGTACGGTACATATTCTGTTTCCGTAATTGGGCTTGGACAAGAAAAAAAAAGCATAGAAAATAAGAGAATTATAATACACGTTTTCACTTATTAAAGTATACAAGTTGTTATATAAAACTGTCAATAGCTACTTGAATATGAATCTAAATATGTATATACTGTATGGGTACATTCTATTTGGAGAAACAATCATGAAATATACCGATACAAGAGATAATTCAGTTCAAGTTAACTTACGAACTGCAGTACTTAATGGAATGAGTTCAACTACGGGAGGTTTGTACATACCTGTATCATATCCTCGTTTAAGTAACAGCATATTAGAAAAAACCGTTCCACCATCATTTAGAGATATTGCGTATGAAGTTGCAAAACTATACTGTAGTGAAGACATTAGTGATGAAAAAATACAAGAAATAATTATAAACTGCTACCCTTTTAATGTTCCAGTAACGCAAGTAGATCCGGTAACATATGTGCTCGAATTGTATCACGGTCCTACATGTGCATTTAAAGATGTTGGTGCTCGATTTATGGCTCAACTTATGGCATATTTTAATGAAGGCGAAAATGATAACTTACATATTTTAGTTGCAACATCTGGAGATACCGGAAGTGCTGTTGGAAGTGCATTTCATAATTTACCCGGAATTGATGTAACTATTCTTTACCCAAAAGGAAAAATAAGCCCATTACAAGAAAAACAACTTTCTACTTTTACAGGCAATGTGAGAGCTTTAGCTGTTGACGGTACCTTTGATGACTGCCAACGTTTGGTAAAAACTGCTTTTACCGATGATGATATTAGAGCAAAATTACGTCTTTCTTCTGCGAACTCTATTAATATTTCAAGACTTTTACCACAAAGTTTTTATTATGTATATTCGTCTTTGTTAGTAAAATCTAAAAGTTGGCATAGTAGTAAAATTGAAGACCCTTCAATTATTATCACTGTTCCATCAGGAAACTTTGGGAATCTTACTTCAGGACTTATAGCTCAAAAAATGGGAGCTCCAATTGACGGTTTTATAGCTGCAACAAATGCAAATAAAACTATTCCAGACTGGCTTTTGTCAGGAGAATATGAACCTCGCCCATCCGTTTTAACCTTAGCAAACGCAATGGATGTAGGTGCTCCAAGCAATTTTGAGCGAATGATGTCAATGTATTCTCATGAAGAATTAAAAAATATTATGGGTGCATATTGGACAGATGATAATGGAATAACTGAAGGTATTCAAAATCACTTAGATAAAACCGGTTGTATTATAGATCCTCATGGTGCAATTGCATGGAAGGCATGGCAAGAGTTTAGAAAAGGTGGCGCTTTATCTTTAACATCAGGATTTAATAATTTGCCTGAAAAACCGGGAATTACTGCCAGCATTCCTTCATGGACTCAGTCCGTTATTGATAATAAAGCAATAGGTATTATTCTAGGCACAGCACATCCAGCAAAATTTTCAGAAATTGTAAAAGATGCTACAGGAAGAGAGCCACCTTTACCAGATAGACTTGAAAAAGTTATGATGTTACAAGATAACTCAGTTTCAATGACTAATGATTACGTAGCTTTTAAAGATTGGCTACTTTCAACTTTATCATAATTTTTTTTGGAGTGTTTAAATGTTTGTTACATGTTTAGATTTAGAAGGTGTTTTGGTTCCTGAAATATGGATTGCAGTAGCAGAAAAAACAGGTATTAAAGAATTACGATTAACTACTCGAGATATCAGCGATTATGATGTTTTGATGAAAAAAAGACTTGAGATATTAAAAGAAAATGGATTAAAGTTAAAAGATATTCAAGATGTTATTGAAACGCTTAACCCTATGAATGGAGCAAAAGAGTTTTTAGATGAACTTAGACTTAATTGTCAAACAGTAATTCTTTCAGATACATTTTCTCAATTTGCACTACCCCTAATGAAAAAACTTGCGATGCCAACAATTTTTTGTAATGAGCTCATTGTAAATGATAATGATGAAATTGTAGATTATGCAATGAGACAACAAAACGGAAAATATTATGCAGTTAAAGGTTTTCAAAGTATGGGATTAAGCGTTATAGCTGCAGGGGACTCTTTTAACGATTTAGAAATGATAAAACAAGCTGAAAAAGGCTTTTTATTTAAGGCTCCTGAACATATTGTTGCAGATTACCCTCAGTTTCAATTGTTTACAGAATATAAAGAGTTTTTAACAGCAATAAAAAGCAATTTGCATTAATTCGCTTCGTATGCGGTAAACCCAAGAGGAAGTACTTCGCTTTGTACTGCAACAAATGAAGTTGAATCCATTCCAATTGATACCGCGTAAGCATTTACATAAAAGTAGTTAATGTTATTATCGTATTCAAAGTCGTCATCACCATTTGCTGGAATATCATACTCATCATCATCTGTGTTATAAGAAGAATCGAAATTAAAAAATGTATTATTCCATCGTTTGGGTTGTCCCTTGGATGATCCTGATACAAAAATTTCAGCACCATTAGTACTATTAAGATGTATAGTAACTTCTCCACCAACATCGTCAATTAGAGAGTTTTCTCCACCAAGCGTTGAGTCAAGTTTTTCATATCCGAGGCTTTCAAGTTGCTTAAAACCATTATTTGTATCTTCATCATTTGCATCATTAATGCGCTCTGCGTCATTTTGTAAATCACTTTGGCTTGCATATATTCTGTAATATACATCAGTACCTGGGCTTATAAAAGCAGAATTTGATAGATTTCTTGCGGTAAAACTAAACTCATCAGTTAGAATAGGGAATTCAACATTATCGCCATCGGAAGGATTAGGCGCATTTGCATTAATAGGTGGGTCAATTAAATAAAAGGTTCGTAAACCACATGAGGTAAAAAGAAGAGCGCTAATAACTAGTAGAAAATGCTTAATCATTTTACCTCACTGAAGTTGTTATTCAGCTTTTCCTTCTGCTTTTAGCGTAATAATGCGACTCATTGCTAAGTTTGCCCAACTAGTTGAAGGATATTTGTCATTAAGCTCTTGATAGATTCCTGCTGCTTCTTGAAAGTTTCCGCGTGTATCTTCAATGCGTCCTAAGTTAAATAACGCTCGTGCAATAAGCGTAAAATCTTCATAAGATTTAATCAAAGTTAAATATTCTACAGCCTTATCTGCTTCTCCCATTTCTTCTGATGCAATTGCTGCATTATAAAGTGCCAAAGGAGCTGTGTAGGATTCAGTGTCTGTTTCATATGCAACAACATATGCATCACGAGCATCTGTCCAATTTTCTAATTCAAAGTGTATATCAGCAATAAACATAGAAGTTCTAACTTTTACAACATCGCTTGAACTTTGAGCTAAAGCACTAGCTTCTGAAAGAATTTCTGTTTGTTCTACAGTAAATGAATCCGAATTAGGGTCTAACGAAGAATATCTAAATTCAATTGCATCTAAGGCTTCTAAACCGTCTTGAACTTTGCTCTCTCCAATAGAAAGCACAACACCAATTACAATTGCTGCAACAATGAGTGTAAGTAAAACTGCCATTATTACAAATCTTGATTTAACAATAACTGAAGTAATGCTACTTCCAATTGTTTGTTTTTCTACTTGTTCCATTATATGAACTCCTGTTATTATTTATTTATTCGGTTATTAAAAACCTTTTCGTATATCTAATTCTGTCATCAACTTTGAAACATAGGTTCGTTGTACATCTAAGAGCTTTGCGGCTTCAGTTTGATTCCAATTACACTGATTTAATATATGACTAACATAGTTTTTCTTAAAAAGGTTTACAGCAACTTTTAGCGAAGTATCATTAAACTGATAGTCAACTTTTTTACCAACATTAAGACGTAAGTCTGCATCTTGAATTGTTGGTGGAGTGCCCAAAACACAAGCCCTTTCAATTGTATTTTCTAATTCTCTAACATTTCCTGGCCACTGATACATTCTTAGGGTTTTAATGGCATCTTCAGAAAAATTACAGAACTGTTTGTTAGTTTCAATACTGAATTTTTTCATAAAATGTTCAGCTAATAACTCTATATCATCTTGCCTGTTTCTTAGGGGAAATACCTGAATAGGAAAAACATTTAATCTAAAAAACAAGTCTGAGCGAAATAATCCTTGGCTAACCATTTCTTCTAGATTTCTGTTTGTTGCGGCTACAATTCGTACATCTACCGTAATACTTTCATTTGAACCTACTCGTTCAAACTGTTTAAATTGAATAACCCGCAAAAGCTTAGCTTGTAAATCTAAAGACATTTCACCAATTTCATCTAAAAATATGGTTCCGCCATTTGCAAGTTCAAATCTACCTAAGCGATTTGATACTGCATCGGTAAAAGCGCCTCTTACATGACCAAATATTTCGCTTTCTAATAACTGTGATGAAAGAGCTGCACAGTTAACACAAACAAAAGGTTTTGAGCTTCGTTCACTTAAACGGTGTATTCTCTCTGCTACTAATTCTTTACCAACACCACTTTCACCTTGAATTAAAACTGAAGCATTTGTTGTTGCTACTTGATCTATAACTTTAAGTAAATCTAAAACTACAGCACTATTGCCAACAAATTCGTGAAAAGTAGGTGTTATGGCAGATTTAAGCTCAGATATTTCACTTTTTGTTTTATGAAATATTTCTGCATTTTTATATGCAACACTTGCTTGCACACATAACAATTCAAGTATTTCTAAGTCACTTTTATCAAATTTTTGATTATCAGCTTTGTTTAAAAGCTCAATAACGCCTATACAAACATTATCAAGTCGTAAAGGAACTGCAATCATAGTCGTAGTTTTATACCCTGTTATATTTTGAACAGCAGAAAAAAACTGCGGGTGATTTGATACATCATCAATTAAAATAGATCGATTTTCTTTAATAACTGAACCGGCTATGCTATTTTCAACCATAACCGGTATGGATAATACCTCAACACCTTTTGGACCAAGCGCAACCCTAAATTTTAGAGTATCTTTACCTTCCATAAGAAGCAAAGATGACGACTCACATCGCACAAGGCGCATTGCAGACTCTAAGATGTACACCAACAAACTATCGACATCTTCGTAGCTCGAATTGATTCGAGCATTGACATCAACCAGAACATTGAGCTTATCTACATCAAAAGAAGTCTGCAACATTTAAAAACTCCAGTGAGCTTTAGTTATTCTTATTTTTTAAGATATCACCTAAAGTGAAGGCACCTTCAGAATCATCATCGTTTGATGACATATAGTGTGACATTTCACTTTGTTGTATCTTTTTCTTAACTTCTTTTACTGAAAAAGCTACTTTTTGTTTATCTAAGCTTACTTCAACAACATACACTTTAATTTTATCGCCTACATTGTATTTTTGAACAGCATCTTCATAAGATTCTTCTCTAGAATCTGTTAGATTAGATTTATTAATTAAACCTTCGATTCCACTATCAGCTCGTACAAATAAACCAAAGTCAGTAATTGAAACAACTTCACCTTCAAGTATAGATCCTACAGGATGATCTGCAAGGAATTGTTCCCATGGATTGTCACTTAAGTGTTTTACACTCAATCTTAATCTATGGTTATCCGGATCGTTTTCTACAACTAAAACTTCAATTTCTTGACCAACTGTGAGTTCAGTTCTAGGATGCTTAACTTTTTTTGTCCATGAAATATCATCAATGTGTAAGAAACCGTCAATACCATCTTCTAATTCAAGGAATGCACCTGCATTAGTTAGTTTAACTACTTTACATGTTAATTTAGTATCAACAGGATATTTTTCAGCTATTGTGTCCCAAGGATTTTCTTGAACTTGTTTTAAACCAAGTGAAACTCGTCCTGCTTGAATGTCATAGCCTAAAACCATACATTCTACTTCGTCACCTTGTTTAACTACATCACTAGGTTTATTGATTTTGCGTACCCATGAGAATTCACTGATATGTACAAGACCTTCAATGCCTTCTTCTAGTTCAATAAATGCACCAAAGTCTGCAAGTTTAGTAACTTTACCTTTTACGATGTCTTCAACATGGTATTTACCTTCAAAGTTAAGCCATGGATCTTCTGAAAAATGTTTTAAAGATAAATTAATTCTTTTTTCATCTGGATCTAATCTGATAACTTTTAATGTAATTTCTTGACCTTTTTTTACAAAATCTTTTGGTCGTGTTACATGTCCCCAGCTCATATCATTGATATGAAGAAGACCATCAAATCCACCTAAGTCAATGAATGCACCAAAACTTGTAAAACTTTTTACAGTACCGGTAACAGTGTCACCAATTGCAATTGAGTCAAAAAATGTGTTTCGGTTTGAGTTAATAGATTCTTCTAGGTAGTTTCTTCTGTTAACAATAATATTTGCTTTTTTTTCTGTATATAATCTATCAATATAAAACAGACTTTTTACACCAATAAGCTTTTCAGGCTGTAATACACGGTGAATATCTGCTTGACTTAGCGGTAAAAATGCACGAATTCCTGCGCCTAATAAAACCTCAAAACCACTTTTTACAGCCTTATCAATTGTTCCTTCTACAGGAGTTTTGTCTGTAAATGCTTGTTTTAGATTTTTCCAAATCTGAATACTTTCAGCTTTTAATTTTGAAATAACTGGTCTTCCGTCTTTGCCATCTTTTCGTTCTAAAACAACGCTTACGGTGTCACCAATTTCCGGTAATTCCGAAAACTCCGACCTCGGAACCTTACCTTCTGCTCTGTAACCGATATTAACGTACACTTCATCAGAAGTAACTGCTTCAACAGTACCATTAACAAGTTGGCCTTCTTCAAGCGCGTCAAAATCTTTGAAGTATTTCTCCTGTAATTGTGTTTGAATGCTCGCTTCGGAGTTTTGAGTTTCATTCATTTCCACTTCCATTTCTTC
>CAYJJW010000032.1:0-17506 GCA_964370555.1 uncultured Treponemataceae bacterium
TGTCGGTTAAAAGGTTTCCCATAGTAACTTGCGTATTAATTGAACAATAGTTTTCACTTGCAATTAATTTTAAGTGTGTGCGTTGTGCTTCAAGCTCATTAACGGTAGAAGCTGCAATTGCAGGATTTACCTGAGCGGTTAATTGAAGGTTTGCAACATAGGCAATCATCTCTGCGCTTTGCTTATCTTGTGGCACAGATTGTAAATAGGTTTGTAGTGGTGTAGACATAGAACTCCCCTTGAAAAGTGTGTGTATATTTAATAGTAACAGATAATGAATGATTTTTCAAGGTAGGAATTTGGATACATCCTTGACTTTTTTGAGGGGGGGGATATGATGGAACAAGGAAATTTTATTGTTCTTATATGGAGATGTATGAAATGAAAAAAGTAGTAAAAGCAGTGCTTATGTTTGCTTTAGTATTGTTAATGGCAGGGTGCCCTCAAACAAATGGTGGAGAAGATGCAAAGGCTACTGTTGTAGCCCCTGTAATAGCGGTAGATGGAGTATATGATAGTGAAACAGGTGAAAAAACAGTATCTATTACAACAACTACAGTGGGCGCTAGTATTTACTATACTACAAATGGTACAGAGCCTACAGTGGAAAGTACAAAATATGAGGGAGAATTCAGCATAGATATACTCTCTTCTTCTCAAACTGTAAAAGCCTTTGCGAATAAAAATGGTATGAACAATTCTGAAGTTGTAACTCAGGTGTTTGCTAGAATAGGAACTGTATCAACACCGTATATTATGTACGATGGAAAGAAATTAGAAAATGACAATATAATAGACTTTTCTTTAGGTTTAGAGTTTGGCTCACTCACATCAAGTGTTGAATATAGTTATAAATTTAATGATGCAACAGATTATGTAATTCTTGAAAGTGGAGAAACTGGAATTTCGCGAATACCCCCTGGAAGCACAAGTATTACGGTGAAGGCAAGTAGAAGCTATAGGCATCCTACTGAAATTACAATTCGTTTTCAACAAGCCCAGGCAGAAAAACCTGTAATTACAATACCAGGGATATATGATAGCATAACCGGCAACCGAGAAGTATTTATTGCTACGCCAACTGTTGGTGCTGAAATCTATTATACCCAAGAACAAGGCCCCTTTACGGTAGATTCTTGGATAAAGTATGTAGATAGCATAACCATAAATGTATTAAATGGAAATGTTGCGCTAAGAGCTATTGCTCTAAAAGATGGAATGATAAACTCTATAGAAGAATCTTATCTTGTGGCACAAGTTGTTCCAACTCCAAAGTTCACGATAGGTGAAGTTATTGCTAATAGAGATTCGTATGGGTTAGATACTATTTATGGAAAGGGTTTGCCAGTTATTAATAGCCAAGAAGTGATGTTGGATTGTTCAATTCCGGATGCAGAAATATATTACACCTCTACTGAAGGTGCTTTTAACATAAATGAGTGGAGTAAGTATACAAAAGGATCTACAATAACTGCTAGAAAGCCTGTAAGGGTCATTGCAATAAAAGAGGGTTTTGAAAGTTCAAGTGAGGTAGTAGTTAACGTAAGCTCTATGCCAATGGTTGCAGTTTCAGGAACAGGGGCGGATACCTTTAAAATGGGAAGAATTGGTCAGTATTCATTTGAAAAAGACACAGAGCCTTTAAGAGATGTTAAGATAGATGATTTTTATATGGCTCCATATGAGGTAACGCAAGGGCAATGGGAAGAACTAATGAAAGTATGGCCAGGAGAAAACAAGCCTGATAATTCATACTCATGGCATATTGATGAACCTGCTTATTATATTAACTGGTACGATACAATTCGCTTTTGTAATGCATTGAGTATTACTGAGGGTTTTGAACCTGTATATTATATAGGTGAAAGTTATTCTGCTGATTCTATTGACACACGTGATACTACATTTTCAGATGCTTCTGTAAAAATGGATAAAACTAAAAATGGATATAGGCTGCCTACAGAAGCCGAATGGGAATATGCTGCTGGAGGTGGCTTTGCAGAACGAACGCAATACTCAGGAACCAATAGCGGAGAGCCTGTGTTAAACGACTATGCGTGGACAGGGAATACACCTGCTGCTACAGGCAGATTGTTGCCAAATAGACTTGGGTTGTATGACATGAGTGGAAATGTAGAAGAATCTTGTTGGGATTGGTACAATGAAAATGGATACTATGAAGTGGATAATGCAACTGTGCTTGGGACAGATAATCCTACAGGTCTTAGTGTAGGCACACTTCGCGTTGCACGAGGTGGTGCAGGGGATCATCCAACAAGCTCACTTCGAGTTACTGCTCGTGACGGATGGAGTCCAGATGGATATCCCAGCAATCGAGGTTTTAGGGTTGCTCGCAGTAAATAAATAGTGGTTGTGTTATGGTAAAGATTAGCTAGTTTAATCTTTACCTTTTTTTTGTGCTAAAAAGCCTGGGTAACATTATGTTTTTATCTTGACAACAACCATTCTACAAGGTATGATTTAAAGCATGGTTAACAAAATTTTGAGTATCGGAAACGTGTCGGTAGACGTAAAGGCGTTTAGCTACGAAGACGATGGAACGGAGGCGTACAGGGACGGCACAATTGAGCTTGTTCCCGGAGGTGTTGGGCGTGGTATGGCGCTTAATTTAAAAAATTTAGGACTCGAAACAGCAATGTACTCGGTACTGGGAAAAGACATTTTTGGTGATTTTTTGCATAACGAGCTTTCATTAAAAGGTGTTGATACTGCACTTTTACGGCGTAGCGATTCAAAAAAGACAGCCCTGTTTTCTATTATGGCAAGTGTTGGCAAGCCCGCATCTTGTGTGTACTGTACCGATATTTTGAATGAAATTACTCTTGATGATGAAGTAAAAACATTTATCAAAACTCAAGGAATAAATACTCTTGCAATTGACTCAAACATAAGTGAAGATGCTTTTAAAGATTTCTATAACTTAAAACAAGAAAAAGATTTATTTGTGTTTCAAAATGCAACGGCTCCAGATATTTCAAAGAAAGTGCTTCCATACGCACACCTTGTTGACCTTTACGGATGTAATGAGTTTGAGGCAGCAATGCTTTTAGGAGAAGAAGCCATCCCTGATGTAGCAACTGCCGAAAAATTTAAGAAGTTAGGATTTTCGAATTTTATAATTACCTTTGGAGAGCAAGGTGTAATGGTTCATATTAATGGCGAAACATGGAATGAAAAACCATACGCACCACCTATGATAGCAGATACCATTGGGGCAGGGGATGCCTTTGCGTCTGGTTTTTTAATGGGTTATTTAACGAAAAAACCTATAAAACGATGTATTCAGTATGGCTTAGCGTGCGCAAAAGAAACCTTGCAAACAAGAGAAACGGTAAACGATATTCTATGTGCGCATTTAGTGGAAACGTATCCCGATCATTAGGCAGTAAAAAAAAGTTCCTCTCATCGAGGAACTTTTTTTGCTTTTAGCGAGCGTATTCAACAATTCGTGTTTCTCGAATCATTGTAATTTTTATACGACCCGGATATTGTAGATCGTTTTCAATTTGCTTTGCAATGCTTCGTGCAACTTCTTTAACATCACCGTCAGGAATCTTTTCAGAGTTTACAAGAACGCGAAGTTCTCGGCCTGCTTGAATAGCGAATGCTTTTTCAACACCCTCAAATCCTTCTGCAATGTTTTCAAGGTTTTCAAGACGTTTTACATAGTTGTCCATTGTTTCACGTCTTGCACCAGGGCGAGCTGCAGAAATGGCATCGGCAATTTGAACAACAATTGCTTCAATTGTCTCTTGTTCAATATCGTTATGGTGAGCACCAATTGCATTAATAATGCGTGGGTCTTCACCCATTTTTCTCGCCATTTCCATACCAATTTCGGCGTGGTTTTGGTCTGAATCTGTTTCAGCGCCTTTTCCAATATCATGTAAAAGAGCAGCTCTTTTTGCAATTTCTTTATCAAGTCCAATTTCTGAAGCAATTAAGCTTGCAACCATTGCAACTTCTTTTGAGTGTTGTAGAACATTTTGTCCATAACTTGTTCTAAAGTATAGACGACCAAGAGCACGAATACCATCTTGATTCATGTTGTGAATGCCCAAATCAAAAAGAACTTTCTCACCTTCTTCATAAATTTTTTGTTGTGTTTCGTGTGTAACCTTTTGCACAATTTCTTCAATACGTGCAGGGTGTATACGACCATCAACAATAAGACGTTCTAGTGATGTTTTTGCAATTTCTTTTCTAACAGGGTCAAAACAAGAAATAACTACTGCTTCAGGTGTATCGTCAATAATAACATCAACGCCGGTAAGAGTTTCAAGCGCTCTAATATTTCTACCTTCTCGCCCAATAATTCTACCCTTCATTTCATCACTTGGTAGTGACACAGTTGTAACGGTTAAATCGCCTGTAACTTCGGTTGCAATGCGTTGAATAATTGAAACAAGAAGTTCTTTTGCTTTTTTGTCTGCAGCAACTTGTGATTCTTGCTCTATTTTATTTAATAGAGCTTGTGCATCTCTTCTTGCTTCATTTTCGAGGTTTGCAATAATGAGATTTTTTGCTTCATTTGCAGTTAAGCCGGAAATTCTTTCAAGTTCTTTTCTGTAGCGTTCTTCTTCTTTTGAAAGAAGGGCTTCTTTTTTTTCAAGACTTTGCTCGCGATCTGCAAATTTTTGTTCGAGTTTTTCATAACTTTGAGCTCTGGTGTCTAGAGTTTCCTCTTTTTGCGTATTTTTTCGTTCCATACGCTGTAATTCAGCACGCCACTCACGATTTTCCCGTTCTTGTTGATTGCGTTCTCGAATGAGTTGTTCTTTCGCTTCTAGTAAAATTTCTTTTTTTTGTGCCTCAGCTTCTTTTATAGCATCTTTTTTTACACGTTCTGCCAATTGTTCAGAGGCAGATAATTGAAATCTGGCATAAAGCCATCGAATAGTCCATCCAAGAATTATTCCAACTGCGGGAAGTCCAATATATAATGCTAGTTCCATTATACTGTCCTCCAATATAGATTAATTCATTTTTAAAGATACCACATTAGTGTCATCTTGTCAAATACTATTTGCTTATTTCACAAGAAAATGCGACGTTTTATGTATATTTAAGAAAGAAAAGCATTTGTAAAGTTTTTTTCTATTTCTGTGCAAACCGTCTCTAAAGTGGTGTTTCTAAGTTTTGCAATTTGTTTGTGTACTAATATAATGTCGCTTGCGGGTGTAGTGGACTCACCTTTTAGAGTTTGAAATGGGGCGTCAGTTTCTGCCAAAATATATTCTTGTGAAAGCTCTTTTACGCAAGCCAAAGCTCGTTTGTTTCCATTTAGAATAGGTTTGCCAAAAGAAAAAAAGGCATTGATATTTCTATTTAGAAGTGATTGTGCTTCTAGTGGAGAGCCCGGAAAAGAATGAAAAATTACTGAGCAAATTTTTGATAGTTTTTTTGCATCCTTAAATATTTTATCGAGGGCATGCCTACAGTGAATAATGAGAGGAAGGTTGTATGTTTGGCAAAACTCAAGTTGTGCATTCCATACCTCTGTTTGATTTTCTATTGTGAGTTTATATTCATCGGTAAAGAGGTCAAAGCCTGCTTCTCCGATACAATTGCATAATTTAAGTTTAATCATTTCTTCCATTTTTTGAATGTATGAAGTGTTAGGGTTTTGAGGATGAATACCAAAGCTTATAATAATAGGCTGTTTTATTTTTTGTGCAAAAGTGCTTAGTTCTTGCCATTCGTCTGGACTGTGGGCGCAAGCACACACGGGAGACGAAATACCATTTTCTGTTACAGGTTTCCAGTTTGGTATTTGAGTAATATGTATATGTGCATCGCTATAAACCATACATATAGTATACCATAAAAAAATCATTTTTTTTCTAATAAGTTTTTTTTATTTCCCGATAATAAAGTATAGCAATTATTGCATAATAACTTCAAGAAATGGGAGATATAATGAAAAAACAACATCCATGCTGTTTTTTCATTTACAGTTTTAAAAGCAAGCTTTTAAAACTGCTATTCGCAACATCCCTGTTGCGCCACTAACGTGGAGTTTTAAGGAGAAAAAGATGAGTTGTTATTCTATTAAAAGCCATAATCCTTGTGATTATTTAACCATTGAAAAAGAAACAGAAGATGGATTTGTTGTTAAAATTACACGAGAATTTGATGGGTATCAAAAAGTAGTTACAGATTTTATTGAAAAAACTCTTTTTGAAAGCTGCATCAGAACAGGCTACTTAACAAAAGTTGAAAATATTGATTCATTGTTTGGTGTAGCTTAATTATTTACTTCATGACTCAGTATGTGAATGAGTCGCAATATTTTTAAGCCGTCAAACCAAGAATGAAATGCACTGAATACGCGCTTGTCACTTTTTTTGTTTTGACGGTATAATTCTTTCCACATTAAAAAAAAGTTTTCTTTTTCTAAAAACTGCCAAATAGCTGGTAGCTGTTTTCTAACTTCGTTATAAAATAAATCAGGATTGCCTTTTGCCTTTGTAACATAGTTTAAAAACTTCTTAATGCTTTCATACACATCTTCGGAATAAAATACAATTTTATCTTTTCCGTACTTTACATCTTGGAGTTTTTTTCCTGTTCCAAAAAGTACTCTGTCTGAATATCTAGACTGCGGGCATACAGTGCAGTTGAGGATAGGAAACTCAAGAGTTTTTTCAATATCATCTTTTGTAAAACCATTATTATTTTGCTGAATATGCAGTTTTACAAGGCTTTGCAAAAAGTAAAAGTCCTCTCCAGCAATGCGCTTGTTCATGCCAGCACTTCCTGCATAACCATAACTTGAGCTAACAATAGTTGGCCCAAGTGACCAAAGCCAAAAAGGGGTGCCGCATTCTTTTAGTTTTTCGCTATGCGTTCTCATATAGCTTTCGTATTCGCGTGCAATGCTATCTATCTCTTCATCTGCATTTTTTTGATGGTCAAAATGGGTAACGGCACCTACTGGAATTGCTTTTTTATTTTCTTTTGAACTTTTACATTTTTCGTAAAAACTAAAAAGTTCCTCGCAGTAGTTTTCACTCACATGAGTATCTGCATCCATACAGGCAATAAGGGTAGCATCACACAAAAGGGCAAAGTCCATGCCGTATTTTCTACAATGGCCAACACCGTGCGCTTCAGGAACTTCAAAGTTTTCTTGAGTAAGGTTTATGGTTATTATTGAGCAGTTTTCGAGGGTATAATTTGAAAGGCTTTGTAATAGATTTTTGTTGTTTTCTTTTATCTCTAAAGATGCAGATTTTTTATTGTTCACCACAATTATAAAGCCAAGTGAATATGGTTTTGATGTTGTTTGAGCTTTTTGATACGAGGCATGAATTGATTCAAGTGTTTCAAAGAGGGTAGGATATTCGTTGCAAGCCGGAATAACAATTGCAATATCTAGTTTTTGGATGAGATGTTCTACACTTGGAAAAAGTCCTGTTTTTTTTACAAAAAATGAGTTTTTATTATTGTAAATGGATATAACGTCTTTCATGAATTTTTAATTATATCAAGAGCATAGTTAAAACGGGTTTGCTTTTCGCAGTCCTTTTTTGAGCCATCGTGAGAAAGCCAATTAATTATTACGCCTTTTTTAACCATGCCACGATACCATGTTTCTTGCCTTTTTGCAAATTGTCCAATTGCAATGTAGAGTTTTTCTGACATTTCTTCTCTTTTTGCAATTTTTCCTTGCAAAAATTCTGAAATAAAGCGATATTCAAGTCCAAGGCGCTCCAAACGTTCCCAAGAATAGGTTTTATGTAAATTTTCAACTTCTTCAATCATTCCTTCTTCTAGTCTTGAAATAAGTCGCTTTTTTATGTTTGCTCTGAGCATATCGCGGGGAAAGGTTGTGCCAATTATAAGAGGTTTTACATCTACTTTTTTTTCGATTGTTTGGTTTTCTACTACTTTCCCTGACTGTTTAAATGTTTCTATTTCTATTGCCCGTAAAAGTCTGTGATGTTCGGTTAAATCGGTGTCATTATGAACGGTTTTGCCTGCTTTTTCTTTTAACTTAATAAGAATGTTGGCAAGTTCTTCCATAGATTTACCTAAAAGGCTTTCACGCAAAACTTCATTTGTAGGAACTTTTACTAAATTGTAGCCCCTAATAATTGCATCTAAGTACATGCCGGTACCGCCTGCAACAATTGGTAAAACATTACGGTTGGTAATGTTCAAAAAGGCTTTGTGAAAATCACTTTGATAATCGTATACCGAGTATTCGCATGATAAATCGGTTATGTCAATTAAGTGGTATGGAACGGTGTATTCATTTAAGTCTTTTCCGGAGCCTATGTTTAAGCCTTTATACACTTGGCGAGAATCTGCAGAGAGGATTTCTGCATTAAAATGCTCTGCAAGTTTTACGGCAAGGGCTGTTTTTCCAACAGCTGTGGGGCCTAATACTACGAGACAATTATATTCTTTTGAAAGTGAAAAATCAGCCATTAGGCGAGCATATCATCCATGGTGTAAAGATTTCCTTTTGAGAGGCTACTGTTTTGAACACCTTCAAAAAGCCAAGCAGATGCAAGAACTGCACCAAGTGCAAAGCCTTCGCGGTTTCTTGCTGTATGGGTAAGTTCGATGGTGTCTGCCATTGAATCAAAAAATACGGTGTGTGTGCCGGGAACAGAACCTACACGAGTACTTGAAACATGAAGTTGATGAGCTTTTGGTTTTTCATGAAATGCATCGATAACGGTTTCAGTTTTTTTAGTATTTCCGCGCATTACGGCTTTTGCAAGATCTATTGCCGTTCCCGATGGGGAGTCTGCCTTTTGAGTGTGGTGTGCTTCCCAAAGTGCTACATCATACTCGTCATAGGTAGACATGAGTTTTGAAGCTTCTTCTACAATTTTGTAAAACATATTTACGCCGATTGAATAATTGGCAGCATAAAAAAGGGCATTGTTATGGGTTTTTGCAAGAGATGCAACTTCTTCTACATGCTTAGCCCAACCAGTTGTTCCAACCACAATAGGAATTCCTAGAGGAAGGAGTGTTTTTATGTTTTCTAACACGCTGTCGGGGTGAGTAAATTCTATGATTGCATCGGGCTTACTGTCAGTTATTGCTTTTGCAAGGTCTTCATTTGTTGAAACCTTGTTGCTTGCGTCATGTGCAAATGAGTCAATTGTTGCAACAACTGTATGGCCTTTTTGCTTTGCGATATTTTCAATTATGTGACCCATTTTCCCGTAACCAACTAAAGCAATATTCATAAGACACTCCTATATGCTGTTTTTATTTATAATTTTATCCAGTTAACACCGTAGAATTTTTCGTTTCCTACTGTACTCCATCCTTTTGGTGCATTTTCTTTTGCATAAGGAGATTGTACTGTTTTTAAATTTTGACATCCTTTAAATACTCTTTCTCCAATATGAGTTACACTTGCTCCAATAGAAAAGGATTCAAGCTTTGAACAGCTACGAAATGCATAGTTTCCTATGCTTGTTACTGCGTCTCCAATTGATACAATTTTTATATTGGTGCAATTAAAAAATGCCCATTCTCCTAAGCTTTTTACATTATCAGGAATGGTTACTGTTGTTAGAGAGGAACAATATTGAAATGCATATGCTCCAATAGATGTAAGGGCTTCTGAAAGTATTATGTTTGTTAATGCTTTGCAGCCTGAAAAAGCATAGTCTCCTATAGTTGTTACATTGTTCCCCATTGTAACATTTACTAAATTTTCATTGTTTTCAAAAGCATTATTACCAATAGAAGTTACCGTTTCTGGAAGGTCTATGGTGCGAAGGTTTTCACAGTTTGCAAACGCGTGATCGCCAATTTTTGTTATATTATTTCCTAAAATGATACTGGATAAATTTGTGCATCCTGAAAAGGCACTTGCCTCAATGGCTTTTACGCTATCTGGAAGAATAATGCTTGCTAGACTTGTGCATCCTGCAAAGACTTCTTGGCCTATTACTTCTACTGCACCTTTCATTGTAACGTTTGCAAGTTTTTGACACCCTTTAAAAGCTGAATTCCCAATAGAGGTAACTGCGTCAGGAATTGTAATACTTGTTAAGCTTGTGCAGTTTTCAAAGGCACTGATTCCGATTGAAGTAACTTCACCTCTGAAGGTAATATCTGTTAAGCTTGTACAATTTGAAAACAATTTATATGGAATTTCTGTAATTCCTTTTCCAATAATTACGCTTTCTAATGCGGTGCAACTATCGAATGCATATGACCCTACCGATGTAACACGTGATGGAATAAGAACTTGTTTTAGCCGTCTTAATCCAGAAAAAGCCCAGTTTTCGATTGTTGTTATATTATTTCCGATAAGAATTTCGGTTATATCTGAATGTTCAGAAAAGGCTCTTTCAGCTATAACGGTTACAGGTTTTCCCTCATGAATATCTGCAATAAAAATAGAGCCAGAGGCTTTTGCTGAGATGTTTTCACTGTCAACGATGTAGTGTGTTCCGTCATCACTGAGTATGTAATAATCTGTTGGTAATGGGCTTTGTGCACAGATAGATGTGAATTGTAGTAAAAATAAAAAAGTTAATCCCAGTTTCCAATGTTTTTTCATGTTTTTGTCCTCTCTTTTTTTCATAATGTCAACCATATGAAGGGTGTACAACTAGGTGTGATTCATTATGACGCTGTTTAATAAATGTGTCAAGAGATGGAAAGCCCAATAATGGAATTTTATATGTAAGTATTATGTCTCCCCATTTTTTAGAACAGGGAGACATACTGTTTATACGTTAAAGTATGCTTTGTGAAGTGTGTTCATTACCTTTGCGGTATCTTGATTATCGCACACCAAACTGATATTTACCTTTGAAGCCCCTTGGCTTATGATGTCAGGGTTGATACCTTCATTTTCGAGAGAAGTAAATCCCTTTGCAATGATTCCACTTGAGTTTTCTGCATCGCAAATTACAGTGATAATTGCTTTATCATTTTTTACGTTTATGTCGGCAACACTTGATAAATCTTCAATGAGTCCTTTAATATCATTTTTTGAGTCGACGGTAAGAGAAACCGAAACTTCACTTGTAGCAATAACATCAATACTGATATTCCATTTTAAAAAGAGGTTAAAAATATGTGCTAAAAAGCCTGCAGCTCCCAACATTCTGGTTGATGTAATTTCAATAACCGTTACCTTGTTTACACTAGTGAGAGCAATAACCGGCGGATGATTTTCTGTTCTGGTTTCGGTAATAACAGATCCAGGGAAGTCGAGATTGTATGAGTTTTTTACGCGAACAGGGGTTCCTGTTTTTCTACATGGAGCCATTGAGCGAGGATGTAGAATTTGAGCCCCAAAATAGGCAAGCTCTGCTGCTTCTTGGTATGTTACATTTGTTACCGTTTTAGCATCTTTTACAATGCGTGGGTCTGCACTTAAAATACCATCAACATCTTTCCATGTTTGAATCTCTTCAACTTTAAGGGCGGCGCCAATCATTGTTGCAGAAAGGTCGCTTCCGCCGCGTCCGAGTGTTGTAATGTAGCCATTTTTATCTTTGGCAATAAATCCTGTTACAATAGGAATTTCTTTTTGGCTGTTGTTTTTGTAACTTTCAAAGGCCTTTGGAATATCATCCCACACGCTGTCTAACAGTTCTGCTGACATAAAGTCTGAGTTTGAGCTAAAACCTGCATCCCATGCATCATAAAATTTAGCGGCAGTTCCGTCTTTTGACATATAGGCAGCTGCAATTCTTACAGAGAGTCTTTCTCCAAAAGAAACGAGATAGTCGCGTGTTCGTTTGGTGAGTTCTTTGAGCATTGAAATACCGGTTAAAAGAACTTTTAACTCTTCAAGAAGGCTTTTTACTTCTTGTAAAGAAGCTTCATCCATTCCTAGGTCTTTTGCCGTATCGTAGTGAAGCTTTTCTATTTGAGAAATATCAACTGAGCCTTGAACTGCCTTGTCTGCAGCTTCCAACAAATGGTCTGTTGTGTCGCCCATTGCAGAGAGTACCACAATTGGTTTTTTTTCTGCATGGAGTTTAATAATTGAAACAACATTTTTAATTCTTTCTGCGTTCGCAACGGATGAACCGCCAAATTTCATTACTATCATGAGTGTATTGTAGCAAAAAAGGGGATGTTTTGCAAGGATTTCCAATTTAGAAAACATATTACATAAAAAAAAGAACCTTTTCAGTTTGAAAGGTTCTTGATATAGTAACAAAAATATATTACAAAAATTAGTATGTAACCCCTGTAATTGTCAATACTGATCCATCAAATTTTGTGCTAAATCTGTAAACACCGAGCTGATTGCCATATTCATCATCAGGAGAGACAAAGCCACTACCAATATTATCACGTGCTTTTTCTAAATCTGATTTACGAACATTTTGTGCATAATCAGGTACTTCAAAAACTCCATCTTCAAATGTAATAGTTGTTGCTAAAGCCTCTGCAAGTGGATTAATGATGTATGCTGACTTTGAAGCTGCCACTAAAAAGGCTGCCAAGTTTTCATCATTTTGTAGTGAGCTTACAATAATGATCTTTTCTACCGTAAAGTCACCTTCAGTTACTTCATCAATATCACCACTAAGAACACTGTTTGTGTCTGCCATTACATCGTTTGCTGCTCCTAAAAATTCGTTCATAGAAGCACAACTGGTTAATGCTATAATGCATAGCATTAATAAAAATACAATTTTTTTCATTTTTTTCTCCTTGTGCAGTATGTTACATCTAATTTAAATCTTTAACAAAGAATATATAAAATTAGTTATAGTAATAATAACTGACAGTAATTATTATAAAGTAACTGTCAGTATGTGTCAATAGTAGCCATATGTTATTATTATAACATATGGCTACTATATATGACGTTTTAGGAAATAATATTAGAAATTTGAGAAAAACACTCAAGTGGTCTCAAGCTCAGCTGGCAGAAAAAGTAGATGTTTCTGTTCCATACATAACCATGATAGAGCTTGGACAAAGAAGCGCTTCGCTAGAAGTTATACAATCTATTGCGCTTGCTTTTTCGGTCCCAGTTTCCTCGTTATTTGAGGATTTCGAAAAAGAAAGAAATGTTTATGAGTTTAAAGAACATGAAAAAAACATGCTAGATGGAGTTTTGATAGCTGAGCAGGGTGGTAATTATGCCTTAAATATTCTTGAAAAAAAACTAGAAAAAAGTATTAAGGCGCTCATTCATGATGCAATAGATGATTTAAAAAAAACATTGCAATGAACAAAACAATCTTAATTTTACCTAGATTTTTTTCTTTATTATTGATAAAATACACCCATGAATACTACACTTATAAAATTTAACACTGTGGCAATTGTTTCTTCTTTTATTTTTGCCCTTTTTCAAATTACTATTGCTACCGATATTTCGCTCATTGCGTTTCCTCTTTCACTGTTATTTGTGCTTTGGTTTGCGTATGAAACACACATTCAATTATTTAAACATTTAAAATTGGAACGTCTATCTACTGCGGTAAAGTTACTCCAATATTTGCCTTATGTTCTTTTAGCAGCATTTGTTTTTAGGCGAGCAGGAGTAAATGGAACGGCGGCTTGGTATGACTTAGTTACGGTTTTGCTATGGGTTGTTGTTATGGTGAGTTCTCACGGTGCATTATATTTTTTAAGTCATAAGAGAGTTTTTGAAAAAAATCCTGAGCTTAAAAAAATAGCAGAACATAGTCCTCCTCGACCCTTGCCATTTTTTAAAAAAGTTCTTTTTGAAGTATTTGATTGGGTTGATGCGTTTGTTCAAGCAATTTGTACTGTTGTTTTAATTAATATTTTTATTTTTCAATTATATGAAATACCATCTGAATCCATGGTAAGTGAGTTTTTAGTTAGAGATAGAGTAGTTGGCTTAAAGCTTGATGCAGGGCCAAAGTTTCCTTTAAGCGAAGTAGGTATTCCTGAAATTAGGAACTATGAAAGGGGTGATATTGTTATTTTTAGCAATCCTCATTATAGTGACGATAGGGCATCGAAGGTACAAAGCTTTGTGTCGCAACTGGTGTATATGCTCACTCTAACAACGGTTAATTTAAATGTTGACGAAGCAGGGAACTTAAAGGCAGATCCTTTAGTAAAGAGAATTGTGGCAACAGAAGGCGAACAGCTTGTTATGCAAGATGGTATTTTGTATAGCCGAACTGAAACTAATGCAACATTTACTCCTGTTCAAGATGATGCCTTGTGGGCTGAATGGAATGTAGCAGGACTCCCAGAAAATATCTTAGAAAAAGTTCAATATGTGCCTTTGGATGAATATGAATATGGTGTAATGCTAGATATTGAATATGAAAGAAGTAATTTAAATATTCAAGATGCAAGAGATGAGGCAAAAAACTTGGCGTCTCGTTTTGAACAATTAAAGCGCAATAATTCTTCAGGCCAAGGTACAATTGGAATAAATGATTTTTCTGATTCAAACAATTTACAAGTATATTCTTTTTTATCAAATAGTAATGATATAATTCGAAGCCTTTATTTTTCAGAAGGTGGAGATGATTGGTTTGACTCATTTATGACTAATTGGATAGATGTTGTTCCGCAAGGTGTTTTTAACGGTGAGTATGCAGGTGGTGATATATATACCGATGCAATGTTTAGGCAGAATCTTATGCTAAAACTTACCTTTGGACGTTTAGCTGTTAGAACGGCAGAGCTACTTAGTGAAGGTATGAGTTCTAATGCACAAAATCAAGATTCTGAAAGAGTTTTGTATATGCAACAAGCACAAAACCTTGCCTTTTATATTTTAACTCTTAATGATATGAGAAACATGAGTGTGTTTCCTCTGAATGATGAAAATGGAAACGCTCAGTATATTAGCAAAGACCACTTTTTTGTGATGGGTGACAATCGGTTTAATTCGTTAGATATGAGGCATTCATACGACCTTGAAAGAAAAAAGATTACTGAGTTTGATCCGTGGTCCTTGTATTATGACTCAAATTTATCCCCTCAAGAAATATCAACTGATGATATTTTAGGAACTCCTGTTTTGCGATTTTTCCCTTTTAATAGGTTTGGAATTCCAGGGAAATAATTAATGTATAGTGTATAATTACTTTTCTGTTACAGCGAAACAATTTTTTAATTTCAAAAAAATACTGTATACAATGTTGAAATCCAGATTTAACTGTGTTATAATTTATTATGGTGATTAGGTGAGCATATGGTTGTATATATATTCGTTGAATATAAAACCAATGCCCCACAGTAACTATATTGAGGAGAAATTATGAAAAATTATCTATCTTTTGTAAGTGTAGTGCTTTGTGTATTTGCACTAGTATTGTTTGTAGGGTGTGAAGATCCCAACGTTAACACACCAGTGCCACAAGCTACCACATATGTGTCGTATATGGATAATCAAGGAACTGCGGTTAGTGAAGACAGTGCGGAAAGGAAAGTCGAAATGATTATATCTGCAAATAAAGATTCACTGACTATGGCTATGTTTGGAAGATCTGCAGTGGATGCTGAATGGATAAAACAAGAAGTGTATGAAATGGATATGGAAAAAATACCTAGCGACGTTGATGTAGTAGATGCTCCGTCTGACGAAGGATATGTTTTCTATAGGATGGGCATCACAAAATTAGGTTCTCTTGAGCCGGGTGATATATGGGTTGAGGTATCTCCTGCAGGAGACGGGGAAAGCGTTTTAGAAGAAAGCTATATGCTATTTAAAATAACTGATGAATCTCTGATAGGTATTCTAGTGGATATAGATGAAACTGTAGACCCACCTACATATACAGCAGACCTTGTCAGTAAGCAAGAGCTAACACGAGAGTAACGTGATTATAGCGTAAAAAAAGAGACCTTTGGCAGGTCTCTTTTTTTTACTCTTGGCTTTCTAATAAATAAACCGGTATAAGTTCTACGCTTGCTTTTACTTCCTGCTCAGTGGGAAGCCATGGGTAGGTTTCTCTAAGTGTTTCGGTAAGTAACATGCCTTGCTCGTGAAGTTCTATGGTACTATCTTCTTTTATGAGTTCTCTCGTTATGATTACATCTTCAATAAACTTTGCATTGTCAATATATATTTGTTGCGTATTGCTTATAAGTTCTGTAATTTGCCAGTGTTTTCGTCCGTAAGCGAGGGTAAGGGTGTCAAATGATTCTGTAATTTCGTAATAATCCTCGCCTTGGTTTATAATTGTATAAAACGTTACGGTAAAATGGGCAGAATCTCCTTTTTTTGGACTATGAAGGCTGAGACCTTGTTGTTGTATAACAAGGTTTGTGAGGCCAAATGTAGATAACTCGGTTGGATTATCTGTTCCAATCCATTGTGCAGGCGGTAAAAAGGGCACTGTTTTCTCATATGCTTCTCTCATTTTACCGCTAACAAAAAGTGTTGAAACCATGTTTGAATAATTACCTATAGCGCTAGAGTCCCCACAACTGTCGAGTGTCGCGCTGTCTAATGTATTGAGGGCTGAATAAAATGTTTGCACAACTTGAGACTCTGTCATGCCTTCTGTTGTAGGCTTTGAAAGGTTAGATTGAATAATACTTCCTGCAACAAAACCTATAAAAATTGTTATAAGAGCACAAACGGCAATAACTGTTTTATATTTTCTAAAAAATCGCTTTTTGCGCAATTCTTTTGCTTTTTTTTGCTTAAAAAGTTCTCTCTCTTCAGATTTTGCTTCAGTGATTTCAAAAGTACTTATTGGAAGAGGACTTGAAAAGGTGTTTGTATTATTTTTTGCACCTGTTTCCAGTATATGTGATGCAAGTGTTTGTGCTTTGCTTTTTTGCTTAATTGGTTTTATGCTTTGATGTGCAGTGCTTGTTAGTGAGAGATTTTTATTTACTGCTATTGAAAGGCTGTCATCTACTTTTACTAAAAGATGTAAGGGAATAAAATTATTATCAAAGTAGTCTTCTGCTCTTTTTTCTCTATCTGTTTCAGGATATGGCTTTTGTTTTGTAATGCCTGTGTAATAATAGGTACTTAGGGTAAAACGCCAAGAATCTATGTGGCTTAATGCAGTGTTTGTCCAGCATCCATAAAAAAGGGATGTATCTTCTTTGTTTTGGGCAAGCAAACTTCTTTCAAAAAGTTCAAAGGGTAAAAATAAAAAGCCTTTCTCTGTAACAATTGTCCCTAAAGGTCCACAGTTTGAGATTTCTATATTTTGGGAAAAACTCCACTCTATAATATTAGAAAGCTGGTTGAGCGCTTCAGGTACTTTTGAAGTTTCGCTTTTTTCAATAACCTCTAAAAGTGTTTTTCCCTGTATGGAATCATTGATAAGAACTACGTTATCTGATTTTGCGTTTAGGATAGTTTGGGTGTCGGTAAATCGAAACTCTTCTGTTGTATATTCGCCATTTTGAGTCGATACAAAAATGCCGGGTTCTGTTACATATTGCCCCATTTTAGCATTTGCAAATTGACGGGAAGAAAGGCCAGTGTTTAGAGTAAGGCCATTTTTGCCTATTGTAACGATGGATTGTTTCGATTGCATGTAAGTGTCCTTGTAATTTTAGGGAGCTC
>CAYJJW010000033.1:0-17304 GCA_964370555.1 uncultured Treponemataceae bacterium
ACCTACTTCTACGGTTAGGTCTCCACCAAAACCTTTGGCAACACCGGTTTGTTTATTTCCACCGGCACACGCAACCATCGATAAAATGATTGCCACTGACAATAATACTGTCAAAAGTTTTTTCATGTTCATTCCTTAATGAATAAAAATTTATATATTAGTTTAAAAACTAACGACATGAATATACTGTTTTTTGTAAAAAATGTCAATATTTTTTTATCGAATATTTAAAGTATTAGCTTTTACTAACAAAAAAAATAATGCTATAATATAGATAAGGAGTTTTATATGATTTATAATAATAGTGAAATAGCAAAACTTGGTTTAGGTTTAATGCGATTACCTATGTTAGATAATGAAGTAGATATAGAAAAAACAAAAGAAATGGTTGATATTCTTATGAAAAATGGATTTACTTATTTTGACACAGCCTATGGATATCACAATCAAAAGTCGGAATGTGTAGCTAAAAAAGTCTTGGTAGAACGATACCCAAGAGACAGTTTTCAGCTTACAACAAAACTTCCTGCATGGATGGGTGCAAAAACTGAACAAGAAGCAAAGCAAATGTTTTATACTTCAATGGAAAGAGCAGGGGTAGATTATTTTGATTTTTTCTTATTACATAATCTTGGGTCTACTCGCACTAAAACATTTGATGATTTTCACATATGGGATTTTTTAGCTGAACAAAAGTCTTTAGGTAAGATTAAAAAACTTGGCTTTTCTATGCATGATTCTGCAGATGCTCTTGAAAAAATACTTGAAAAACATCCTGAGATGGACTTTGTACAACTACAGATTAATTATGCAGATTGGAATGACGCAACAATTCAGTCAAAACGCTGTTATGAAGTTGCTAGAAAATATGGTAAAGAAATAATAATTATGGAACCAATACGAGGAGGACTTCTAGCAAATCCACCTCAAAAAGTAAAGGATGTTTTACAACAAGCAGATGCAAAACAATCATTTGCTTCATGGGCTTTACGATTTGCTGCCTCACTTGATGGGGTTATTACTGTTCTTAGCGGAATGTCAAACATTGAACAGGTACAAGAAAATATTTCATTTATGAAAGATTTTAAATCCTTAAGTTCTGATGAACAAAACACAATAAAAAAGGCACAAAAAGTTTTAGCAACTATACCTAGAATCCCATGTACAAATTGTAAATATTGTGTAAAAGATTGTCCAAGCAATATTGAAATATCTGAAATGTTTGGTGCAATGAATAAAAAACTTATTTATGATGATTTAGCATCGGCAAAAGGTACCTACGCTTTCTTAAAAACCCTTGGGGGATCTCCTGTAGATTGTATAAAATGTGGCCTATGTGAAAGTGTTTGTCCACAAAAGATTGGGATTATAAACGAACTTGAAACAATAGTTGAAGAACTGGAATAAGATAAAAACTCAGTAGTAAAAATTGACAAGGACCCGTTTTACTTGCTTGCTATGCTCCTTAGAGCAGGGAGCGTAGCGAGCTATGCGATTTTTTACGTAGTTTTCCCAAGTTGTCCGCACGCACCACCGATGGTACGACCTCTTTTCATGCGTACCGTTACATTAAGGCCTGCTTTTTCTAATTCTCGCATAAAAGTATCAACTTCTTTACGAGTTGGTTCAGTAAATTCTATATCCTCAACAGGATTCCACGGAATAAGATTTATATGTACCGGAAGGTTTTTCGCAAATGCAAGTAGTTTTTTTGCATGAGAAGTGCTTGTATTTATGTTGGCTAATAAGGGTATTTCTAATGTGCACCGCTTACCTGATTTTTCGCTATAATATTCAATTGCCTTAGATAAATTTTTTAGCGAATTGCCTTTAGAAATAGGCATAATTTCTTTTCTTAAATCTTCATCAGCTGTTGTTAAAGAGATTGCCAGTTTTAAGTTTGGGCCATTATCGGCAAGGTCATATATACCTTCAATTATACCACACGTTGAAAGTGTAACCCGTCTTAAAGAGAGGTTTCGCCCATTTTTATTAGAAAGAATTGAAAGTGTTTTTCGTATGGCTTCAATATTCATTAATGGCTCGCCCATACCCATAAAAACAATATTTTGTAGAGTTCCTGCATGATGCTCAAGATAAAGAAATTGCTCAACAATTTCATCTGTAGTTAAGTTTCTCGCCAACCCAAGAGTGCCTGTTTTGCAAAATGCACATCCCATTGCACAGCCTGCTTGACAAGAAACGCATGCTGTTTTTCGCCCCTCAGAGTCTATGAGTAAAACAGTTTCTATCATTAAACCATCATGTAATTCTATTTGCAGTTTTATAGTTCCGTCGGGATCTTTTAATACAGTATGTACCTTAGAAGAATATAGGGGAGTTAGTGCCGTTAATTCCTTTCTTAGTTCAAGTGAAATGTTTGTCATTTCATCATAACTTTGCACTCCCTTAGAAATCCAATTAAAAATCTGTTTAGAAGTAAATGATGGTGCTTTTGGAATATGTTTTGCAATCTCAGTAGAATCTAAGCCTGTTAAGGCTCTTCCGTTTATGCTTTCATTCACTGTTATTGAATCCTTTTTAACATTTCTGCAATTTCACTGTTTCTCATTCCAGAATCAATACTAGCTTTTAGAACTTCTATAGCGCTTGTTTTTTGATTAGTACTTAAATAACATTCTGCTAACTCAATAGATAATCTATAATTATTAAAATTTGATTGCATAAGGCGAAGTAAGCTGACAATAGCATCTTCATATTTTTTTTGTTCTTTTGCAATTAGGGCAAGTCCAAAAACCGCATAAACATCGTATTCTATATCTATTGCCTTATTATAGCATAAAAGAGCTTTTTCTAAATTGCCAATATTTCTGTAAGAGTCTCCAGCTCGAGTTAAAATTACTTTATTGTTTGGATCAAAATCTAATATCCTATTCCAACACTCTACTGATTTTTCATGATTGTTTTTACCTCTGTAACAATCTGCAAGTCCAAATAGAGCATAAAAATTATTTCTTTCAATTTTTAAGGCTTCTTCAAAATAATAAATGCCTTGTTCATAGCTTTTTAGTTTTTTATGACAGTTTCCTATAGACGTAAGAACTCGTATATCACTTTTTTCTTCGGTAATATCAAGCATTCTTGACCAGTAATATAGGGCAGTTTTATAGTCTTTAAAATCATAAAAAAGATTCCCAAGTCCAATTAATGCATATGCATTCTCTGCTTGAATATCTAAAACTCGTAAATAGAGCTCTTTTGATTTTTCAAGGTTGTGAATTTTTCTGTATGCATCTGCAATGCGTGTTAACACTGAAACGTTTCTTTCATCCATAGAAAGGTAGCGTTCCCAAAATTCAATAGCCAAAGGTAATTTATTAAGAGCTCTGTACGAGTCTGCGAGCCCAAAGAGAGCATAATTATTTTCAGGGTAAAATTCTATACATAATAGATAATATTCAATTGCCTTTGAAAAGTTTTTACGCTTACGTTCAAGATCGCCCAAGCCAACTAGTGCATAGTTATTGTTTTCTGATTTTTCTAAAATCTCAAAGAAGATGCATTCAGCCTCAGAAATTTTATTATCTTTTAATAAGGCATAGCCTTTTTTTGATAATTCAGAAAGGATAGCTTCGTTAAGTTTTATATCATCTAGTTCTATAGTTTTTTGTGTATTATATTCTTCCATAATCAATTGTTATCTTCCTTTAAAAAATCTGACACCACACCAGCAATTTTTTCCAAAATGGGTTCAGATTTTATTTTATTATGTGCAAGTAAATAAAATTTTAATGCACTTAAATCATCCCCATCTTTTTTATATTTGTCTCCAATTCGGTTTAATCCATCGGTATATCCTGTTGTAATAAATAAACGTTGTGCACCGAAATAATCTCCTTCATTAAACAATAGGTTGCCTTTTCTATTAAGTTGTACTTTTTGTTCTGAACTTAATGCACCAAGAGGACTATCAGATGTTTTTATAAAGCCTCCAACCGATTTATGAGACTTTATTATGTCTGTTACGTTTCCTTTCATTTTATACTCTTTTTATACACTCTTAATAAGAGTAAAATTCCAAAATTGAATGACCATAGGTTCGCGTGTCTTTTTTTATTAGTTCTCCTATATTTTTTCCCATCTTTCTTTCTTGCGGTCGATGTATTAATAATACACCGTCTTTATTTAATAGCTTTCTTGTTGAAACTATCTTCACTAAATCTTCGTGGTATTTATAAGGAAAAGGCGGGTCAAAAAATATAATGTCAAAAGTATCTTTACAGCGTTTTAAGAATAATTCAACTGCCATAAATTTACATTCAATTTTTTTCCCCATATCTGTTTCACTTATCTTTACATTTCGTAATAACGTATCTACCTTGATAGAATCTTTTTCACAAAGGACAATTCTATCAGCTCCTCTTGAAGCAGCTTCAAGTGCAATAATACCACTGCCTGAAAACATGTCTAAAAAGCTCTTGCCTTCCAATGGGCCTAGTATTGAAAAAAAAGATTCTCTCATTTTATCCATTGCTGGTCTGATTATCCCATCAGGACACACAATAGTTCTGCCTTTTAAGGCTCCTCCTGTTATACGCATTATTGTTGCCTCTCAATGATACCATCAACCGCGCGCATGCCTGAAGCCCATGCAGCTGTTATACCTCTTGATGTACCGGCTCCATCACCGATAAGATAAATATCTTCCTCAGCCATAAAATACTCATTTAAAAATACTGGTTTATTTGCATATAACTTAATTTCAGGGTAATACATTATGGTACTTGGATGTAAAATGCCTGGAATAATGGTATCAAGCTTTTTTAATGCTTTCCAAATTGATTGCAAGAATTTTGCTGGCATTGCAAGAGAAATATCACCTGGTGTAGCACTTTTAAGTGTTGGTTCAAAATCATAAAGATCTGTATTAAGACCTTTTGAAGTTGTTCTTTTTCCAAGTCTAAAATCCCCCACTCGTTGCATAATTGGGTGTCCACCACCGGTTAGCATCGCTAAAGAGCCTAAGTATTCTGCGTAATCTTGACCTGATGCCAGCGGTTCTGTAAAAGACACTGAACGAAGCATTGCAAAGTTTACTAAGCCGGTTGAAGGTCTATCCTCTGAAAAAGCGTGACCATTTACACTGTAATAGGTTCCGTGCTTTCCTTCATATCGTTCTTGCACAACATGTGCTGCATTTGAATTAGTACAAAAGGTTCGCGTTTTTTCAGGAAACATAAACTTTGGATCATAATAATCTTTAACAATAGGGTAGTGTTCTTCTCGTGTTTCTATTCGAACACCTACATCTATGCTGTTATCAGTATAAGAAATACCTAAGTCATGCATTACATTTCTTAAAAAGTCAAAACCATGCCTTCCAGGAGCTAAAATTAAATTTTTATACCCAATTTCTCTTTTATCTGTAGTAATAACTTTTGCTTCTTTGTTAGCTTTGAGCATTGTTTCTCCAAAGCACTGAGAAACTCCCTTTTTTTCAAGTTCAGCGGTAAGTTCTTTTATTAATCTAATACCGCCATCAGTACCTAGATGTGATTGCCTTATTTGCAATAATGTCACACCAATGCGCTCAGCTCGTTTAGTATATGTATCTACATTAACTTTATCCATTATATTGGGTTTTAGAAATTTTTCAACCTTATCAAGGTATGCACTTGCTGAGTCAGTTGTCCAGTATTCATATGGAAAGCCAACGGGAAAAGTAAAGTTCATCTTGCAATCATTGCGTAAGCCACCAGAAGAAATCTTCGCTGTTTCTAAAATGAGAATCTTTGTATTACTATTTTTTTCTAAAAGCGCAAAGGCTGCTCCTAAACCCGCAGGTCCTGAACCAACAATAATGCAATCAAACTTTTCCATACTTAATACTATTATATAGTAATCTGTATAATATATCAAGTTTAATTTTGCACACTATGCAAATTTTAACTATTTTTTGAAATATTTATTGAGATTTCTTTTTATAAAAATTACATAAGTACTTGAATATACTGATGCCTTTTGATATAATATAGCACAAACCTTGGAGAGTAGGATGGTTTGTCTCATAACCGTACCTCTCTTCCATAAAGACCATAAGGAGTATACATTGAGAAAGTATGAACTTATGACAATTTTCCCATTAGAGGAAGATTTGTCAAAAACCGGCATGGAAGGTGTTAAAAAAATCCTAGCAGATTTTGGCGCTCAAATTGAAAGCGAAAATGCCTTTGGTGATCGTGACCTTTGTTACGATGTTAAAAAAAGAAACAGAGGTAGATTTGTTTTATTTAACATTAACGTAAATCCGGCAAAAGTTGTTGAAATTGACAGACAATTCAAATTAAATGACAATCTTTTGAAATTCATGTTCGTTCGCGTTGACGAATAGAGGTAGACTATGACCGACCTTAATCATGTGATGTTGATTGGACGTCTAACTCGTGATGCAGAATTAAAATATACACAAAATGGCTTTGCTATTTCAAATTTTTCAATTGCTGTTAATCGTCGCAGAAAAAGCGGAGATCAGTGGGTTGATGAAGTTAGTTATTTTGAAATTAACTTATTTGGAAAAGTTGCTGAAAGTTTAAAACAGTACCTTCTAAAAGGAAAGCAAATCGCTGTAGATGGAGAATTGCGTCAAGATAGATGGGAACAAGATGGACAATCTCGAAGCAAGGTTATTGTTGTGGCAAATAATGTACAACTTTTAGGTGGTAATTCATCTCCATCTCAAGGTTCTTCATCATATTCTCGCCCTGAGCAATCAAGTGGCGGTGGATACCAACAACAACAAAACAGCTATCAAAACTCATATGATCCTGGGCCTGCTTATAGTGCCAATGATTCCGATTTTCCGGAAGACATTCCATTTTAATTTAAAACAACAAGGAGACAACCATGTCAGATGAAATAAAGAATGAAACTGCTGAATCAATGCAATCAGCAATGGATAAAAACATGAAGATGAGTGACATCATGAGAGAAAGTGATGCACGTGATGGTGATGACCGCGGTGGACGTGGAAAGCCAAAACAATTCTTTAGAAAAAAAGTATGTAGATTTTGTGCAAACAAAGTAAAAATTGATTATAAAGATCCAGATGCTTTAAGAAGATTTACAACAGAACGCGGAAAGATTCTTCCAAGAAGAATTACCGGTACTTGTGCAAAACATCAAAGAGCACTTGCTTTAGAAATCAAACGAGCTAGAGCTATTTGTCTTTTGCCGTTTGTTGCAGACTAATTGCATAAAAGGGGATTTTTATCCCCTTAACATTTTATTTTAATGTAGCGATCCAACTCCTGGTAACGCTACATATATTTTATTAGGAGCTTGAAAAATGAAAGTATTTTTGAATGCAGACGTAAAACACCTTGGAGAAGAAGGTGATGTTAAATTAGTAGCAAATGGTTATGCCAGAAACTACTTATTCCCTCGTAATTTAGCTCTTCCATATAACGAAGTAACTATTGCACATTTCGAAGGAAGAAAAGAAGAAATTGAAGCAAAAAAAGTTGCAAAACGTGCAGAATCAGCAAGTCTTGCAGAAAAACTTAGTGCTCACACAATTACTATTGTAATGCCAGCAGGACCTAACGGTAAACTTTATGGAGCCTTAACATCACAAACTGTTGCAGAATATCTCAACAAAGATGGATTCGAAATCGAAAGAAAAAGAATTGAAGTTCCTGGTTTAACTATTAAATCAGTAGGTAAGTACACTGTTAAAGTAAAACTTTATGAAACTACATCTGCTGAAGTTGTAGTTATTGTAGAACCACAAGAAGAAGTTAAGTCTTCTAAAGCTGCTCCTGCAAAAGGAAGAGACAGAAAAGCTTCTGAAGAAGAAGTTTCAACTACTGAAGTAACAGAAGAAACAACAGAATCTCAAGACAATGAATAAGAAGGTCGAATATGGCTCAACTCAAGGACAAGGTTCCCCCACATAATTTAGATGCCGAACAGGCCGCTTTGGGCGCCTTACTCCTTGATTGGGATGTATTAGGAGACGTGCTCAGGTACTTGCGACCTGAGCGTTTTTATTCTTTACAGAATCAAAAAATATTTTCTGCAATGCTGGAGTTATATAACGAAGGTATTCGCGGAGATTTAATTACACTCATTGAAAAACTACGCTCCTTAGGAACCTTAGACGCCGCCGGAGGTCTTGCGTATGTTAGCTCACTTACAAATACCGTTGGTACAAGTGCAAATATTGAATACTATGCCAAATGTGTTTTAGATTTATCAGTACGGCGCGAACTAATTAAAACCTCAGCTAAAATTGTATTAAACTCTCATGATGACACATTAGATAGTAGGGCTGTATTGGAAGAAGCTCAAAAAGAAATTTTTGACTTAACCGATATAAATGCAACCCACTCTGTATTTTCAACAAAAGACTTAGTAGGACCTGCAATTGAAAGAATAGAAAAACTTTATTCTAATAAACATGCTTTTACTGGAGTGCCATCTGGTTTTCAGCGCTTAGATGAAATGACAAATGGCTTTCAACCATCAGAATTTATTATTATTGGTGCAAGACCCTCTATGGGGAAAACTGCATTAGCTCTTTCTATGTTGCACCATGTATCTGTAGAAAATAATATACCTTCTGCATTTTTTTCACTTGAAATGGCTAATTCAACCTTGGTGCAACGTCTTTTATCTCAAGATGCAAGAATTAGGGCAGATTTGTTAAGAAGTGGGTTCTTAAAAAAAGATCATTTTACGCATCTTTTTCATGCGGCTGGACGCTTACACCAAGCCCCGATATATATTGTTGACTCACCTAATATGAAGCTTTTAGACTTGCGAGCAATGGCAAGAAGACTTAGACTACAAGAAAAGGTTGAAGTTATTTTTATTGACTATATTGGATTAATTCAAAGCGAAAACTCTACTATTGCTCGACATGAGCAAATTGCAGAAATTTCACGATCTTTAAAAAGCTTAGCACGTGAATTAAATGTTCCTGTTGTAGTATTGTCTCAGGTTGGGCGTGTTGCAGAGCAAAAAGAACCAACCTTAGCTGATTTACGTGAATCAGGCTCTATTGAACAAGATGCAGACGTAGTAATGTTTATACACAGGGAGCGTCAAGGCACTGTTGATGACGTTACCGCTCCTATTGAAGCAAAGTTAATTGTTGCAAAACAACGTAATGGCCCAATTGGAAATGTTGATCTTGCCTTTATTCCAGCATATGCTAAGTTTGAAAACATGTCTCGTTAGATTTTAGTATAAAAAAAGGAAGCTTTGTAGTGCTTCCTTTTTCTAGTTTATTATAGTTCTAGCCACTGACCATTAACACCTAGGTGCCAATCTTTTATTATATTTTTACTTTGAGCATTAAACCATGATACGCTACCATCTTTATTTAATACTGCCAGTGTTGTTCTGTCTCCAACAAGCTTTAGGGGGAGAGAAGCTGATTGTTCCATCTTAGTTAATTTTTGTTGACTTAATGTTACCGCATATATTTGAGTACGTCCAATATTGGTATATAGTACACCATTTTTTAAGTAAGTAAATGCATCAGCATCTTCATCTCCTAAGGATAATATTATTGAATATGCTTTTGTTGTTGGATTATATGAAAATACTTTTGTTGTAGTACTTCCATTTTCTGACACAATACTTGCACCATAAAAAGGCCCTGAAGTTCCTTGGTTTTCAGCAAGTGAAAAGCTTACTTCACCTTTAATATTAATTGGGATAGTTTCTCTTGTAGCAATATTTACTTGAATAAGTGCCGATTGTGGATTACTAGCCGCTGTTTTTGCAACATAAATACTGTCTTTGTATAGTAAGGCATCTTGAATACCTGTTCCTGTGTAAACCGTTACTAGTTCACCGCTTTCTAGATAAAAAAGTGAAACTCTACTACTACCTTCTAAAACAAGTAGTGTATTATTTGAAAACTTTAGTGCTTCAATAGAGTTTGAAGGCGTAAACAAAGTAGTTTCAGAATTATCTTGAAGGTTTATTCTTTTTACACTTTGTCTTGTTCCTTTTGACCATAGATAAATTGCATCTACGGTTGTAATCATATTTGTATAGCCTGAGTTTGGAGCTATAGGTGTTGTGCTTTTATTATTGTACGTAGATTTAAATATTGAATCTTCTGATAGAAAAAAGTATTCTCCATCTACTTCATTTATATCATAAATTTTGTCGTATACTTTTTCAGTAATCTTGTTTGCTTGAGTTATTTCTGCATTTGCACTGGTATCAATTGAGTATAGTTCACCGGATTTCATGCCTATATAAATTGTGTTACCTGTTTTTACCGCACTTATTGGACTATCCCATGATTGAAAAGTAAAATTTTTCAATATAATTGGAGTAGGGTTTATTATACCATTAGTTATTTCTATCATTTTTAAAGTGGCATTTTTTCCATCTGTTTCAAAGTAGTAAAAATTCTTGTCTTGTCTTGCAGTTGCAAAAATAGGGTTGTTTGCATTAATTGCTGCCATGGTATCGCCTGTGGTAGAATCTATAAGATGAATTGTATTACCTTCTTTTCCTGCCAATAACACATCATTATTAAATACTATAGGAGTTTCTAAATTACTTTCTACTTTAAAAGAAGCTTTTCTACTTCCATTTCGTAAGTTTGTGTAAATAATATATCCTAAGGCAGAATACATTACACTTGAGTTTTCGCTTGTACTACTTTGTGAAAATGTTACTGTTCCTGCCGTTTCTCTAACCTTATTAGATAATACAGTCCCTCTAGCACTATCAATAAAAATAATTCCCATAACATTTGCCTGTCCTGCCATAATTTGAGAACCCCTTGCTGTATATGCTAAAGAAGTTATTGCAGAGTCAAGACGCTTAGATGCAAACTTTTTTGTAAGAGTTTGCCAGTTCCACACAGATAATCTATTTACCGTTAATCCATCTGATTCATATACGGCAATTTCATTTCCGTTAGGATGAACTGCAATCATTTTTATGCTATCATCAGAAATTTGAAAATGTTGTCCATTTCCGTTTGAATCCCAACGTATTAAAAATCCATCATCGCTGCCGGTATATACATATTTTTTCCCACCACTGGTGGCTGTTGCAATGGCAGTAATTGCTCCGTCGTGCCCTTGTGTTGATACTTGTGTTTTTGCAATTATTGAACTAATTGAAACAATTGTGAGTAACAAAATACACACTATTTTTTTTTGTAACATCATAATCTTTTTATTCCTTATATTAAAAGCTTCCGCTAATTAGTCTATTTATATCACCGATAAATCCAATTATAAATAAAAAAACAATAAATCCTACTCCAATAAATTGAACTTTATACATTATTGTTGGCTTAACTGCTTTGCCTCTTATCCATTCTATTGCAGAAAATAAAATGAGTCCTCCGTCAAGGATTGGAATTGGCAATAAATTCATAAAAAAAAGTGAAATGCTAATTAGTGCTAAAAAATTTAATACGCTTACAACACCTACAGAAAACCCTGCTTCAAAACTTTGTTTTGTAGTTTCCCCAAGCATAACAGTAATACCTATAGGGCCTGAAACCGCTTTTGTTAAATCGACACCTCTAAATAATAGTGAAATACTTTTTATGGTTAAACTTAATAAATTAAAAGCTTCTTTTGATCCTTGCACTAATGCAGGAAAAAAACTATACGTTTTACTTTTTACTTCTAAAATATCCCATGTTAAGCCTATTGTAGAGACGTCTAAGGCACCGGTACTACTTCCAGGAATAGATAACACTGTTGCGTGCATGTTCCCATTTCGAACATATGCTAGTTCTACTGAATCTCTATTTTGGATAATTTTTGTAAAATCCATTGTATTATGAATAGGAAATCCTGCTACTGCCATAATTGTGTCGCCAGTTTTAAGACCTGCGACATCTGCTAAACTATTTTCTTTAACACTGTGAATTACTGGCTCAATCCAATTAATTACTCCAATTCTTCCGGCGCCTGTATTTGTATCTAGCTCAGTTGTAATTGTATAGATTTGCTCATTACCATTACGTTCTATTAAAAATGTAAGTGTTTCTTGTGGTGATGTTGATACAATTTCTGAAATATCTGAAAAGTATTGGACAGGTTTGCCATCAATTTCTATAATTGTATCTCCCGTTAAAAGACCTGCATTTTTTGCTGGTGAACTTATGTCAGAATACACATCAGTTGCAAGAATTATTTTACTTGGTGTTGAATAATATTTATAGCCAATCATAGAAATAACTGCTAAAGCTAAAATTGCAAAAAATAAATTAAAAGCTGGGCCTGAAAAGGCAATAATAATTCTTCTTATAGGACTTACGCCATAAAAAGAGTCTTTTTCTCGTGGAATACTATCTAGCTTTTTTTCAATTGCTTCTTGAAACATTTTTTCACCTTTCATTCCACAATAACCGCCAAGTGGAATAAGTGAAAGTCTGTAGTCTGTTTTACCTATTTTTTTATGTACTAGTACAGGTCCCATTCCAATTGAAAAAGTTTCAACTTCTACACCACATTTTCTTGCAGCAATAAAATGGCCTAATTCATGTATAAATACAATAAAGCCTAATCCAATAATTCCGTATAATATTGTCATTATGAAGCCTCCTCGTTTGTTCTGTATGCTAAGAAACTAGAAGACGAATATATTCTTAAAGCTTCATTTCTAACATTTGTATCTGATAAAAATACATCGTCAATTGTTTTTATTTCATTTAACCAATCAAGATCTAGCGTCTTTTCTACTAATTTTGAAATACCTAAAAAAGATATTTTTTCATTTAAAAATAAGTCAACCGCAATTTCATTTGCTGCATTGTAGGCAATAGTATAAGAGCCACCTTTTTTTTGTGCTTCAAAGGCTAATTGTAATAGTGGAAAATGTGTATTGTTTGGTGGGCTAAAACTCATTTCAATAGTTTTTGAAAAATCTAGTTTTTCTATCGAATTATCGAGCATTTCAGGAAAACTTAATGCTGAAAGGATAGGGCGGCGCATGTCAGGATTTGAAACTTGAGCATAAACGTCACCATCATTTGTCATAACAAAAGAATGAACAAGGCTTTGAGGGTGAATGGTAACATGTACGTTATCAGGACTTATGTTAAAAAGTCTACAAGCTTCTATAACTTCTAAACCTTTGTTTGCAAGTGTTGCGCTATCTATTGATATTTTTTTCCCCATTTCCCATGTTGGGTGTTTTAATGCCTGAGAAGGAGTAACATTTTGTAAAACTTCGTAAGAACTATTTCTAAAAGGACCACCGGATGCCGTTAAAATAATGCTACGTATATTGCTACTTCCATATCTTTCAAAAAGTGAAAAAACGGCAGAGTGCTCTGAATCTACGGGAAGTATTTTGCAATTATTATCATTTGCAAGCTTCATTATTATTGGATATGCCATAACAATAGTCTCTTTATTTGCAAGAGCTAAATCGATACCGGCATTTAAACAATAAATTGATGGCATTAATCCTGGACTTCCTGAAATTCCATTAACACAAATGTCTGCATCTGAACTACGTATAAAGGTTTCAAGATCAGATTCTTCTGAAGTTAATAAACTTTTGCAAGAAAATTCTTTTGCAAGCTCATTAAGTTTTTCTTTATTAGAGTGTGCCGTAATTGCGCATACGGAAAATAAATGCTCAAATTCTTTAATAATTGAAAGTGTACTTGTTCCAATTGATCCCGTGCAGCCTAATATCAGTACTTTTTTTTTCATCTACGTTATGTCCGTTACATAAAGAAAAGTGTTGCTAATATAAAAAAGATTGGAGCTGAAAATAATATAGAATCAATCGAATCTAAAAAACCTCCACGCCCGGGAATACCTACACCGCCTATATCGGAGTCTTTATGAGCACAAGATCGTTTTATTACAGACTCTATAAGATCTCCAACTATTGAAGTTAAAGCAACAAGGATTCCTACCAAACAAACGAGAATAGGAGAAAATGAAAAAACTTCAGGTGAAAAATAATACATAATCATTCCAGCAAAAACTGACCCAAAAATTCCTCCAAAGAATCCTGCTAAGCTTTTGTTTGGGCTTGCTTTAATAAATCCTCGGTTACCCTTACCAAATAGCATTCCGAAAAACCATGCAAGTGAATCACAACCAAATACCATTAAAAAGAATGTTGCAATAAAAATAGTTGCATTTGGAAGTAAGGTAAGTTGAGAAATGTAGGTAGAAAATAGCCCAATATAAATAATACCAAAACATGAAGAGCAAAAGCGTGGAATTGCGTTATAAAAGGAATTTTCATTATCTGGTGAAAAAATTTCATAGGTAAAGCTAATCATTAGCATTATAACAACTGCAAAATATATGTACAGTGGCGGTAATTTTGCTAAAATTACTAATGTTGCAACAAGTGGGGTACTCATAATAAGAATTAAAAAAAGCCAACGAGGTTGCATAAAAAGCTTTTCCTTTAATAAGGTATATAGCTCTCTTGAAGCCATAAATGTAATAAAAACTATTGCTAATAGTAATGGTAAATGATTGTAAAAGTCAAATAAAGCTAATGATACTACTAATGGAGTCCCAATAAAAAAAACTAATAATCGTTGTACGAGTTGTGTCATTAATGGCCCCCATAACGCCTATTGCGTTTCATAAAATTGTTTACATCTGTAGAAAAATCTATTGGCGTGTAATCAGGCCATAGTATTTCAGAAAATTCTAACTCAGCATATGCTCCATGCCAAAGTAAAAAATTACTGAGTCTTTTTTCGCCACCTGTTCTAATAATTAAATCAACGGGTGGTAAATTCTTTATATCAAAATACGATTCAAAGTCTTTCATTGTTAGTGATTCAATATCATTTTGAGTCTTTGACATCGTTTTTATTGCTCTAAGTATTTCATCTTTTCCGCCATAATTAATAGCTAACACTACGTTCATTCCGGTAAGATGAGAACTGTCTTTAATTACACCGTTTAACTCTTCTTGTATATCAAGAGGTAAGCCATTCATGTCTCCAAGGCAGTGTAATCGAACGCCTTCTTTTTTATAAAATTCAAATTCTTTTCTAAGGTTGGTTTTTAATAAATTCATTAAAAAACCAACCTCTTCTTTTGTTCGTTTCCAGTTTTCAGTAGAAAAAGTATACAGTGTTAAATAAGAAATCCCCATTTTTGAAGCTTCCTTAATTATTTCTCTTGCAACATTTAAGCCTTCTTTATGACCCTGTGTTCGTGCAAAGCCCTTAGATTGTGCCCAGCGCCCATTACCATCCATGATAATTCCAACATGAAGTGGTACATTTTGAGATAATGAGTGTTGTTGAGAGTTCTGTATAGTTTTAATAATACTAACCTTCCATAATCTCTTTTTCTTTTTCTTCTAAGATTTTATTTATTTCAGCAATAAATTTATCAGTAGATTTCTGTAATGCATCTTCAGATGTTTTTAATTCGTCTTCTGTAATTTTACTGTCTTTTTGTGCTTTTTTAAGTTCGTCGTTACCATCTCTTCTGATGTTACGAATTGCAACACGACTTGATTCTGCCATGTTTTTTGCTTGTTTTACTAAATCTTTTCTTCTGTCTGCAGTTAGCGGTGGAATAGAAATTCGTAATACTTTTCCGTCGTTAGAAGGATTTAATCCAAGTTCTGACTTTTGAATTGCTTTTTCAATTTCTCCAATAAGATTCTTATCAAATGGTTGTATTAATATTGAGCGAGCTTCAGGGATTGAAATAGTTGCCACTTGGTTTAATGGTGTGAGATCTCCGTAGTATTCAACTCTCACCTTATCAAAGAGACTTGCAGAGGCTCTACCTGTTCTGATAGAATTAAAATCATCCTTTAATGCGCTAATGCTTTTTGTCATACGTTCAACGCTTGCTTCATTTGTATCAGCCATGGGTTTTTCCTTAAATTTAAATATATCTTTGTTTTAAATGATTAAAAGAATGAATCCATGATAACAATATCATGGATTCACTCGTAATTACATACCTAATTGATAACAAATAACCTTGTATAGATCAAGTTTTGAACCAACTGATTTTCCAACTTCTTCTATTTTCTTACATACGCTAACTTTGTCATCTTTAACAAATGCTTGGTCTAAGAAACAGATTTCTGCCATGTGTTTTTTTACTTTACCTTCGATAATTCCTGCTTTTACATTTTCAGGTTTATCAAGTTCTGCAACTTGAGCTGTAAAGATTTCTCTTTGTTCTGCAATGTATCCTGCATCAACATCATCTTGTTTAATATAAGCAGGTACAAATGCTGCAACGTGTAGACAACAATCATATGCAAATTGTTTTACTTCATCGTTTGCGCTCATGTCAGGATCTGATGTTAAAATTGTTATAACACCTGTTTTTCCATCACTGTGAATATATGAAGAAACAACTGCATTTGCAGGAAGTTCAACACATGCTACACGGCGTACGCTCATGTTTTCACGGATTTTTGTTGCTAAATCAAGTAAGAGATTTGAAAGTGTATCGTTTACTTCATTCATATTGTTAGCAATAACTTCATCCATGATTTTTTCACCAACTGCGGTAAAATCAGGATTTTTTGCTACGAAGTCAGTTTCACAAGTAATTTCAATGATACCAACTTTATTTCCATCTTTTCTAATTAAAATTCTACCTTCTTTTGTAGAACGTCCAGCTCGTTTTTCAACTGCAGCAAGACCTTTTTCTTTTAGAAGTTTAGCAGCAGCATCAGCATCGCCATTACATTCGATAAGTGCATTTTTACACTCCATCATTCCGGCGCCTGTTGCTTCTCGAAGTGCTTTTACATCACCTGCTGTAATACTCATAATTTCTCTCCAGTATGATTTATACACACGACAGACATGCTGCCATGTGTATGTAAAATTTAAGAACTAAGTTCTTTACTTAAAAATCTTAACTTATTTGTATAAGTCGTCTTCATCTTCAAGAGCTTTAGCAGCTAAAGATGCATCTTCTTCAGATTCTTCTTCTTTGTCTGATGAAGCATTTTCTTCCGGAATGTAATTGCTGTAATCAACAATTACATTGTCGTCATCATCTTTTTTTGCATCAAATGAATCTGAATATTCTTCATCATCGTCTTGTAGGTTTTCAATGATTTTTAATCCTGTTTCATTATCTGCTTCGATAACTGCGTTAGCAATTACAGAAGTAAATAAGCTGATAGCACGAATTGCATCGTCATTACCAGGAATAGGGTATTGAATACCTTCTGGGTTACAGTTTGTGTCTACAACAGCTACAATAGGAATTCCCATTCTATTAGCTTCTGCAACAGCAATTTGTTCTTTATATGTATCAATAATGAAAAGAATTCCAGGGAGTTCTTTCATTTCTTTAATACCACCAAGGTTTTTTT
>CAYJJW010000034.1:0-17286 GCA_964370555.1 uncultured Treponemataceae bacterium
TAATTCAAACACTCCGTATTTTACACTCAATAACTTTATTCTAGATATCCCTGGTAATCTCGAAATTGTCGATAGTGATTTAGTGTATAAGAATTAATACTTTTAAAATTATACATAAACGTAAAAGCCCCTTGCATATTGTACAAAATATACAAGGGGCATTATTATACCATAAATAATAGGCATTAATGCTTTTGTTTTCTGTAAAACTCTGAATCTTTCATTAAGCTTTGACAATCTGAAACATAAATTTTATTATTTTTTAACTTAATTTGGGCATTTTTAATAAATTGACCTAATACAATTGCTTGTTGTTCTTTTGGAATACCACACATGTTAGCAAGATCGTATAAGGTTAAATCAAATTGATAACTTGTTCCAGAACCTGAAGGAATACGGTTTTTTTCTAATTGAAGAGCTAACATATCGAGTAATCTAAATTGTGGATCGCGCAATTTACTGTTTGTTAGTTGTCTAGACATAGACCACAGTCTTTCTGCTAATGTTGTTGTAAGTCTTGCAATTAGTTGCGGTTGAGTAGCAACCATTTGCACAAAGTTGCTTCTGTTAAGAACCATCAGTGTACAATCTTCGTGTGCTATTGCACTTGCTGAACGAGGTTTGTTTTCAAGCAAAGCCATTTCCCCAAAGAATTCACCTTTTTGGAGTACCGCTAAAATTACCTCATTTTCATTAACAACCTTTGTAATTTTAACTTGTCCCGATTGTATAATATACATATCGTTTCCAGATTGGCATTCAGAAAAAATCATTGTTTCTTTTGGATATACTCGTACAGTCTCTGAAGATGATTCAAAGTATACAGCTTGTGAGCGAGCCTTTAGAGTTACAAATCTTTTTTTTGCTTTTTCTACATGTGCGCCATTTGGACACTCTTTCATATATTGGTAATAGCCATACACCGCAAGATTATTTTTCCCCATCTGTTCATAAAATGCCGCAATCGAATACATTTGATCAGGAGAAGATACAAGGGCATCTTTTAAAGTTAACTGAGTTAGTAATTCATTTACAGAACGCATCTGTGTTGCAAATGTTCTAATAATTTTCATAGCAACAGGAGTATTCTTTGCAATAAGATCAGGATATTGTTCTCTCTTTACAGAAATGGCTGCAATGTCTGTTACTGCTATAGCTGTTTCAATTTGGCTATGAGAAGCCATACAGGGAATTACCCCTACGAAATCACCTGGTCCATAGGTTCCGGTGGATTCACTAGAAGATGAGGATGTACGTATTGTGCCACTTTGAATAATATAAAATCTATCGTTGTTGGAATTTCCTTCAACAAACATGTATGAGTCTTTTCTGAAATTAACAAATGATAATTGTAACACCCTCGAGTCCTTTTGTATATCCTAGTATTTAGTATAAAAGAGAAGTGAAATTCTGTCAACAAAGCTTTGTATAAATCATACAAATTTACCAATAAAAAGAATTTCGCAATCTAATCTTTTTCCTGTCTTTTGAAGAACAGTATTTTTAACATGCTCAACAATCTCTTTAATATTATCGGCAGATGCATCGCCTAAATTTATAATTAAATTTCCATGCCAAGGTGCAATTTGCGCATTTCCTATTGTAAAACCTTTTAAACCTGCCTCATCAATAATTTTTCCTGAAGGAAAACCAAATGCTCTATTATTTTTAAATACACTTCCTGCCGATGGGTGCGAAAAATGACCTTTGCTTTTCCTGTCTTTTATATAAAAATCGCTTTTTTCTTTTATAGCTTTTTTTAATCCATTTGATACTTTAAAGTTTGCTGAAACAATAAAGGATTCAGGATTTTTACTTTGAAAAGGCGATTTTTTATAATCCCAATCTGCGCTATTCATTGTATATGTTTGTATGCAGGTATAGTTATCAGTAGTAAAAAATCTTGCTTGGTGTAAAATATCGCTAATAGAAGTGTCATAGCATCGGGCATTCATAAAAAGAGCACCCCCTATCGTACCTGGAAGACCTGCAAAATTTTCTAAACCTGTTATATTATTGTTAATACAAAACTCTGTTAGAGCTTCTATTGTCGTGCCACAAGCACAATGTAGAAAAAAATCATTATCATTTTGAATTACTTGTATAGTGTTTAATTTTTGAGTTGAAACAACAAATCCTTCTATTCCTAAATCGCTTACTACAATATTTGATCCCCCTCCAAGAATAAAGTAGGGAATACCATTGTTGTGTAATTCTTGCAGTAATAGAAGTAAACTTTCTTCATTTTCAGGGATTGCAAATACTTGTGCTTCTCCACCAATTTTAAACGTAGTATGATTTTTCATTGGCTCAGAAAAAAGTATTTCACCTTGAAAATTTTGCATTTTCCGAATATTTTTTACTATATTTTGTAGATTTATCATGTGATTTTTAGTATACTACATGTAGAAGAAAATATAAAGTCATTTTATGTAAAAAATACTACAGGAGATACAAGTGCCCTTACAACTTTACAACACCTTTGGAAAAAAAAGAGAAGATTTTATCCCAATACATGAAGGTAAGTGTGGGTTTTATGGTTGTGGACCAACGGTATATAATTATGCCCATATTGGGAACCTTCGAGCATATGTTTTTTTAGATACATTAGACAGAGTATTACGGTTTTTAGGATATGAAATAAACCATGTAATGAATATTACCGATATTGGACACTTAACAGGGGACGCCGATGATGGCGAAGATAAAATGCTTACTACTGCAAAGGAGAGGGGTCAATCCGTATTAGAAGTTGCAGAGTTTTATACAAAAGCATTTTATAACGATATTGACCGTCTTAATATTCGCCGTCCTGATATTGTATGTAAAGCAACAGACCATATTCCTGAAATGATCGACCTTATTAAACGATTAGAAGAAAAAGGGCACACCTATATGGCCGGTGGCAATCTTTATTTTGATATTTCTACCTTTGCAGATTACGGAAAAATGGCAAACATTAATTTGGATGATCTTAAAGCAGGCGCTCGAATTGATGTTGACGAAAATAAACGAAATCCTTATGACTTTGTGCTATGGTTTACAAAAAGTAAATTTGAAAACCAAGCACTTGTATGGGATTCTCCTTGGGGAATAGGCTACCCCGGATGGCACTTAGAATGCTCGGCTATGAGTATGAAATACCTAGGAGAAACTTTTGACATTCACACCGGTGGTATAGACCATATTCCTATTCATCACACAAATGAAATTGCACAAAGTGAAGGTGCTACAGGAAAAAAATGGGTAAACTATTGGCTTCATAATGAGTTTTTAGTTATGTCAAAAGGTAAAGATGGTGATGCAGAAAAAATGTCTAAGTCATCAGGTGGATTTTTAACTTTACAAACATTAATAGATAAAGGGTATGATGCCCTTGATTATAGATTTTTCTTGCTTGGTGGACACTATAGAAGCCAACTAGCCTTTTCATGGGATGCTATGGATAGTGCGAAAAATGCCAGAAAAACATTGACTCAACGTTTGGAAAACATTCTTGGACAAGCCATAAAAGAAGGAATGTCCATCGAAGACATTAAAAAAACTGTTGCTAGTCAAAATATTGAAGATTATAATTCATTGCGTTATTCAAGCAAGGCAAACGAGTTTTTACAGGCATTTACCGTTGCTATAGAAGATGATTTGTCAATACCAAGGGCTTTATCGCAATTGCAAATGGCAGTAAAAAGCAAAGATATAACTTCAAAGGAAATTATTGAGCTTGTTGCACACATGGATTTTGCTTTGGGATTAAAACTAATAGATAATGCTGTTTTAGGATATGAAGAAAAAGCTACATCAGTAAAATCTACCGATGAAAGTACCGGAGATGCGGAAATAGATGCTCTTGTTTTAGAAAGAAATAATGCAAAAAAAGCAAAAAATTATTCCCGCTCGGATGAAATTCGTGATATACTTAAGGAGAGAGGAATTGTACTGACAGATACATCTGCCGGTACAACTTGGATGCGCATAGGGAATTAATTTTTTAAAAAAAATTAGTTTTTTTTGTAACTTTTGGGAGCTTGCTTTGTTTGATACTCAGATATGCGTAGCAGAAGAATCCGATTTTAGAAGGGTTTATGATGCTAACATCACATTATTGTTAAAAGTTGCCACACGTATCGTCAGTGATTCGGATATTGCCGAAGACTTAGTACATGATTCATTGATAAAGATGCATGAGCGTGGTCTCGTGTTTCCTTCAATGGATGATGTTAAGTATTGGCTTTTAAGGGTTGTTAAGAATGCTTCTTTAAATTATGTTAAGCGAAAAAATAGAGAGAAGCTTGCATATGAAAAAATCCTAAAAACCGATCGTCTTGAAGTTGAAACAGGTGAAACGAATTTATTAAAAAATGATGCACAAAAACGCATCAAGGATTCATTGGAAAAACTTCCTTTGAACTTAAAAATTGTGCTAATTTTGCGCGAATATGCTGAGCTTAATTATAAAGAAATTGGCAAAATATTAGATATTACGGAGGGTAATGTGAAGGTTCGAGTATTTAGAGCTCGAGAACAGTTAGCTAAGTTAATAGGAGATGAAGATGTCTACTTGCCCAAGTAACAATATTCATTCATTGTACGTTGACAATGAATTGTCTCAATCTCTTAGGCATAATTTTGAAAAACATTTAACTACTTGTGATAGCTGTTCAAAAAAGGTTGAACAATATAAGAATATTCATAAAGACTTACGTTCTCTTGATGTTACGCCTGATGTAGAAGAAGGCTATAAGAGACTTAAAGCTCGTTTAAGTTATAAAACTCATTTAGCTCCTTATGGCTCAGCTAGGGATCCAAATTTTGTTTTTAAAGTTACACCATTTTTAGCAGCCGCAGCAATTTTAGCTGTTTTCTTTCCTCTTATGAATCTTTTTACAGAGAAAGACTTTAATACACAAACTCAGGCTGTAACTATACATAATGGATTCTTTTTTCCATCTGTAAATACTTCGCAAATTGTTCCAATTCAAAGCAAAGGTATTGTGCTCGATGAAGATATTACTATGGCTCGTATTAATGCCCATGAATATAGTTTGTTTGATGTAGATTTAGATGCATCAGAGTTAACTGAAGTTGATGTATTTAAACCCAATACGCTAAAAGATGATATTGCAATTGAAATAATACTTTTCGATTCTCCGGCTCTTGTTCTGCATGAAACCGATAATTTTGGATTATCAAATCCGGTATTTTTACTACGGGAATAGAGACTTTGAGCGTGATTTCTAATATTAAATATTATTTTCTTAAGCACTCGATTGTCCGAAGTATTATACTGTTTGGATTTATTTTTGCCGTATTTTCATTTTTTGCATTTTTACTTTCTCAAGATAATTCTGAGCCAATAATTGAAGACATAAATCCAGCTGTTGGAGAACCCGGGGACATTATGACTATTACAGGTAAGCATTTTGGATCGAGAGGAGTTGGCTCTAGTGTTGAAGTTGGCTCTGTTGTTTTAACTTCTTCCGCATATCTTCAATGGACTGATACTTCAATAAAAGTTGTACTTCCTCCTAATGTTATTGACGGTTTAGTATATGTAGAAACAAAAAATGGCCGTTCGAGTCCAAGTGTTTTTGCAAATAAGCAAACTATTCCTGTACCTATTGTACAAAATACAAAAACTGCAATGCCTACAATTGACGCAGTGCAAAGTTCGGGTACTTTGGTAGGTTCTGTACTCACTATTGATGGTTCAAATTTTGGAACAATTAGAGATTCGTCTCAAGTATTGTTTACGTTGGAATCTTCAACAGGTAGTAGGCGAGAGTTAATAGCTTGTTCAGAATTTGATAAAGATTATCAATTTTGGAGTGATACTCAATTACAGGTACGAATACCTGAAGGCGCTGTAACAGGGCACGTATATGTAAAAACTGATAACGGTTTAAGTACTGGGTATGCTATTTCAATATCGCGAAGTATCGGAACTAAAACATATGCAAATCCAAGAACATATACAGTTAATTTAAATGCTGATATAACAGAAATAGAATCACAAGAACATGAAACACTTACTCTTTTTATGCCATATCCTGTTACCGACATTACACAAAGAACGGTAACTGTTTTATCGTCAAGTCCTGAGCCTAAAATGACATATTCAAATAGATTTGTGCATCAAATATCGCAAGGAGAAATGCTTTCAGATAAAATTGCTTTTGCACATTCTTTATCTGTAGAAGTATATGGCATTGAAACGAATGTAAATGCTAATTCTGTTAGACAATATTCTGATGCAGTAAAAACATATTATAGTGAGTATTTAAAGGCAGATAGCATAGTTCCTTCAAGTGACCCTCAAGTAATTGAATTGGCTTTAGATATTGTGGGTCGAGAAACGAATCCATGGAGAAAAGCTCAATTGCTTTATAACTGGATAATTGAAAATATTCAAATAGAAAGTGTATTAAAAAGTGCTGAATCACCTGTGATAAATATTCTAAGTTCAAATTCTGCTGATGCATACGAACTTGCAATTATGTATACCGCATTACTTAGAACTGTAGGAATACCTGCAATTACAGATGCCGGTATTTTAGTTGATGCAGAATTACAAAGTCAAAACCATTGGTGGTGTGAGTTTTATATAGAAGGCTTAGGGTGGGTTCCTTCAGATCCTGCTTTGGGCGGTGGGCTACCGTATAATGCCTTTCAACAACCTGAGAATATACAAGAGTTTTATTTTGGAAACTTAGATGCGCAGCATATAACGTTTTCTCGTGGTTGGGATAATATGAGCCAAACTCAAATTACCGGAAAAAAAGTATATAGGCCTAAAACCTATGCCTTGCAAGCAATTTGGGAAGAGTCTACAGAAGGTATAATTAAGTATAGTTCATATTGGCAAAACGCCATGGTAATTGGTGTTTATTAATTTTAGGAGATAATGATATGGTAAAAGTTCTTTCAGTGGGAGGCTCTATTGTTGCTCCCGATAATCCAGACACAGCTTTTTTAGTTGCATTTTCGGCTATGGCAAGGATGTGGCTTTCAGAAAATGAAGAAAGACGACTTATTTTAGTTGTTGGTGGTGGCGCTCCTGCGAGAGAATATCAAAAGGTGTATGCAGAATGTTCTCGTTTAGCTCAAGGAAATGTAGGGGAGTTCTCTGCAACTGAAGCCGACTGGATTGGTATAACCGCAACAAGGCTCAATGCTCAACTTTTAAGAGCTGTTTTTTCTGATATTTGTCCTAATGAAGTTGTGTATGATCCTACTGCACCATTTGAATTTAATGGACGCGTATTAATAGCTGCAGGGTGGAAACCTGGGTTTTCAACTGATACCGATGCAGTATATTTAGCAGAAAGATTTGATGCTAAAACAATTGTAAACTTATCGAACATTGAAAAAGTTTACACCGATGATCCTAAAAAAAATAAAGATGCAAAACCTATTGACGATATTTCTTGGAAAGAGTTTCGGAAAATGGTTGGTGATGAATGGACACCGGGGAAAAATTGTCCCTTTGATCCAATTGCCAGTAAAAAAGCAGAAGAATTACAGCTTAACGTTATTTGTGCAGGCGGTAAAGACATAAAAAACATTCAAGCCATATTAGATGAAAAAGACTTTGTTGGCACAACAATTGGCTAAAAAAAAAGCTACTGACGTTTTTTCGTTCAGTAGCTTTTTTTTAATACCATGTCATGCGGGATAAAAGACCTTCTATTTTTATTCCGTATTGTGTGTCGCTTGCCCATGTACCTGCTAAACCAAATATTGTAGGGGCTTTACCTTTTGGGTTTACCCATTTATATCGTGGGTCAACTAATGGCATGTTTAGGGCATCTGGGCTTCCGTAGGCTTTAAGATGCTGTATGTGTGCCCGTACCCCTTCTTGTTCTGTTTTAAATATATTTCCGCGTTGTGTTTCATCTATTGCACCTAGTCCACAAAAATTATTCATATCTTCTGTTACAAGCCCACCAAATCGTAAAAAACCTGTTTCTAAGCACATTTGCGCAAATGCAACATCTGAGTTTACACCTTCAAGATTTGCTTCTTCTATATAAAGCTTTGAAAGTCTTTCTACCTTTTCTTTATTTGCAAAAGTATTTTCTGCCATAAAAAAAGATGTTAAAGAATCTGCATTTTTTATTCCTGTCCCCATAATGTTTGTTGAAGGAGTTTCGTATGTAATAGGACTTTCAGGAATAGTTTTTGTGCTTGTAACACATGATGAAAGTACCACAATAATAGAAAGAATACAGTATACATGCAATGCGTATGATTTTTTTGTGTTGTTTAATTGTTTGTTATTTTTCATATACTTAGAGTACTTTTTTTTCAAAAAAAATGCAATATATTTTTTAAAAAGTCAAAGAAATCCTAAAAAAAATACAAATATATAAGTATGAATATTTTACATGACGATTCTTTTGATAATGATTATTCCTTATCTACACGGAGCCTTTTACAAAGGACTAAGCCTGATTCTCGTGAAAGACTTTTAAGCATGGGATCTGATGCATTAAGTAATCAAGAACTTATGATGGTTTTACTTGGTAGCGGTACCGAAAAAATACCGGTAAGAAAACTTGCAGGAAAAGTACTAGAAAACTTAAAAACATGTTCCCCTGAAACAATTTTAAATAGCCTTTTAACGGTAGATGGAATAGGGCCAAGTAAGGCATGTCTTGTGTGTGCTGCAATTGAATTAGGGCGTAGGCTTAACTCCGGTCCTGGATCAAAAATTTTTACTCCCTTAGATATTATTCCTTTTGTGCAACACGTAACACTCGAAAAACAAGAGCACTTTTTATGTGTTTCGCTTAATGGTGCCCATGAAATAGTAAGTATACGAACCGTTTCGGTTGGAACTTTAAACAGGTGCATAATTCACCCCAGAGAAGTGTACGCCGAAGCGGTAAAAGAGAGAGCAGCAGCTATTATTTTAGCACATAACCATCCATCTGGAAACACTAATCCATCTGAAAATGATATTGAAATTACGCAACAATTATATGATGTTTCAAAAATATTGGGAATACATTTATTAGATCATATAATTGTATGCTCAAATGAGTATTTTAGTTTTGCAGAAAATGGACTGGTTTTTTTTAAATAGCTGTGGTATACTTATTTTATGATCAATCGCATACGCACAATTTTTTTACTTGGTATTTGTATGTTTTTACCATTATGCACCGTTTTTTCTCAAGACACCGTTGAAACAATTGTAAGAGAAGCAAGTGCAAATTCAGAGACTGCTTTAGTACATATACGTACAAATGTAAGCGGTGTTGAAGTTTTTATGAATAACTTGTATAAGGGAATTGCACCGCTTACGCTTGAGGATGTGGTTCCTGCAACCTATGCAATAACACTTAGAAAAGATGGATGGGAGAGAAAAAGTGTGTTTGTGCAATTAAATGCGCAAACAGAAACAAATTTGTATTTTGAACTTGTACCAATTACCGGTTTTTTAAGTATACAATCAAATATTAGTGATGCAGAAATTTATTTGGATGGCTCGCTAATTCAACATGGAGATTCAATTGATACGGGATTAATTGAAGTTCAAGAAGGTTTTCATACCGTTGAAATAAAAAAGTTTGGTTATGAAACCCAAAGTAAAAATGTAACGGTATATGAGCGATTTTTAACAGAAGTTCGCTTAGAGCCAAAACGCTCATTGTTTAAGATTAACTCTTTTACATCAACGCCGGAAGCTTTTAACCCTTTGGCACCAGGCGGCTTAGGGCTTGTGCACTTTAATTTTTCTGTAACGGCTCCGGGTAGCGCAGTTTTTACCGTAGTAGATAAAAATGATGAAGTAGTATTTTCAAAGATATTTTCTACTTTAGAAAGTCCTCACCATAGTGCCGAGTGGAATGGAAAAAACTCTTTAGGAATCACGCTTCCCAATGGCCGGTATCGTGCAAGCCTTGAAGCCATGCCTGCAAGCGGTTGGCAAAGCTTTGAAACAATATCAAGCAAAGAAGATAATCACATTGTGAAAGCAAGCACGATAACAAGCATTGATAATTCTATTTTTTATCCAATTGTTGGCGCATCTGCTTCAGGAACTTCAAGTGGAATTGCAAACGCACGCATAATGCCTATTGGAACAACGTTGGTATCATTTTCAGGTGCAACAAATTTTTCCTTAGATTCGGGCTTTTCAGCTTTTCCATTTTCGCTTACCACCGTTTTTACTCCTTTTTCAATAATGGAACTTTCTTTTAGGTTTGGAGCAGAAGCAGAATCTGCAGTAGGAGAAAACTTTCCTGTTTTTTTTGGAGGATCTATAAAAGTTTCAAACAAGATTAACAATGTTTTTATTGCAGGATTGATGCGCTACACCTATGCAAGTGAGCCTACGCTCCTTACAACATATTCAGAGAGTGGCTTAGGGGTAGGGGGCGTACTTGCCTTGGAAACAGGAAACATTCTTTTATCGTTATCGGAAGAGGCAGTTTTTGGAAGTGAAACAGGAAATGTATTAGATTTTGCAGGGCATATAAAAAGTGCCCTTGGTTTGCAGTATCAAAAAGGTGCTTTTTCTTCAAATGTGTGGGTATCTCTTTTTTCACCATTTTCATTTAGCGGTTTAAAGTTTTTTGAAATGCTTGAAACAGGCTTTGATATTTCACTTTTATTACCAAGTACAATAGTTTCACCTACACTTGGGTGTACCTATAACTATTCTGAACAATTTGCGTCGAATATTGCTATACGCTTTGGGTTAAATATTTTTATACCCTAACAATTATGTTTAGGAGAATGCATGAACTTCATTGATTCAAACGTGTTAACTATTCTCAGTTCATTAAACTTTTTGTTTATATTTTTTATTTTATTTTTTGAGCGAAAAGGATCTACCGGTCGTTTTGCTTGGATTTTAACGTTAATCTTTTTGCCAGGTGTTGGAACATTTTTATATATTATTTTTAGTGGCCATTTTTTTACAAAAACTATAAAAATGGAAAAAGCTAAAAAACGTATTTTTGAAGAAACTTTTACATTAATGGAAAAGCAACGAGATTTTTTTCATGAACAGGCGGGAAAGCTTCCCAATAAAGTAATTAACGAGTTTGCCCCTCTTATTGATATGAACCTAAAGTATGCTCATACTCCCATGACATTTACAAGCTCAGTAAAAGTATTTTTATGGGGAGAGGATAAATTTAAAGCACTTTTTGAAGATCTTAAAAAGGCTCAACATCATATTTTTATTCAATACTTTATTATCCGAAATGATAAAATTGGGAATGAGTTTATGGAGCTTCTTTGTAAAAAAGCTCGAGAAGGTGTAGAAGTAAAACTTTTATACGATGACTTTGGATGTATTAGAGCCTTTAGATCTTTTTTTAAAAAGCTTGATAAAGAAGGCGGGGTAAGTTTGCCCTTTTTCCCTGTTAGAAGGGGCAATATTTTTTCAATTAATTTTAGAAATCACCGAAAACTTGTAATTATTGATAATAAGATTGCGTATACCGGTGGATTTAATGTTGGAGATGAATATAGGGGTAGAAAAGGATATCTTTGGCGAGATACCCATGTTCGTTTAACGGGAAACTGTGTATATGACTTTTTAACAAGTTTTTTAGTTGATTGGTATGCGGTTTCGTCAGGCAAAAGAACGCAAATAAAGCTTGGAAAAGCAAATAAGGCTCCTATTCCAGATATTGCATCTTTAAATAGGCGTATTATAAACTCTTTAAAGTCAGATGTTACGGGGGATTCTCATATTCCAACTCAAATTGTTTCATCTGGCCCTGACAACCATCAAAGAACAGAAATTAAAGATGCTATGATTCGTATGATTATGAGTGCAAAAGAAAAGATTTATATTCAAACCCCTTATTTTACACCGGATGAATCCTTTTTTTCTGCCTTAAAAATTGCCTCTCTTTCAGGCATTGATGTTCGCATTATGGTTCCGGGGAGGTGGGATAAATTTTATGTTAGGGCCGCAGCCTTTGATTATATAAAGGAAATGATTCCTCTTGGAATAAGTTTTTATAAGTATCCCGGTTTTATTCATTCAAAGGTTATTATTGTAGATGGAAAAATTATGACCCTTGGAACATGTAATATAGATTCCAGAAGTTTTGATCTTCACTTTGAAACAAATATCTTTTTTTATGATGAAGTTTTTTCACAAGAGCACGAAAAGATTTTTTTAGACGACCAAGCCGTTTGTGAAAAGCACAAACTTGAATGGTTTGAAAGCAGAAATATTTTTAAGCGTGGTTGGTGGAGTTTTTGCAGGCTTTTTTCACCTATTATGTAATATAGTAAAAAAACGCATTTTCAGTATAGAATTCTCTTAAATCAACTATGCGTATATAGATTTTTTTTAGTAAATACTATATATTCTTTAATGGATGTGGTTAAAATCAATTTTTTTGGAGAGTATTATTATGAAAAATGTTTTACGTAAAAGTGCATTATTTATTTTTGCACTTTTTATTTTGTGTATGTTTATGGGGTGTCCGAGCCCGGTTGTTGAAAGTGATGACGATGATGATTCGCATGTTGATACTACGCTTGGGTATTATATACGCGAAATAGAGTTTCGAGGTGTTAATGGAGAGATATTAAAAGATTCGACTGCGCCAACATGGGATGAAATGTGGGTAGAGTTAGAAAAAGTTTTTACTGATACCTTAAATACAGCCTTTGGGGTAGGTAACTGGAATGAATCAAATGGTTTTTATGCACAAATTGATATTGCATCTAATATGAAATTAACAGATGAAAAATATAATGCTTTAAAGGTGGCATTTGATACCAAGTTTTTGAATATAAATGTTAAAGAGCATATTTTTGATTTTGCTACTACGTATGATTCTATCAATGATAAAATAATAGTAAATTATGAAAAAGCTCCTGCAGCAGAGCAATATAAAATAGAGAAAATTGAGTTTGTTGATGAAAACGGGACTCCTTTGAGTGGAGATACAAATCCTACATGGAGTGAAATTTTTGATAAAATTAAAACAATTGCTGAACCAGCTTTTAACACATATTTTCCTTCAAGTTTTAGTTTTTCTAACACAACTTCAGTAGTGTCATTTAATTCTGAACAAGAAGTTCAACATGCACAATTTCTTACACTGTATAATGACTTAGATACTTTATTTGATGAAATAGAAATAGGAGACTACAGGTATAGTTTTGAACCTTCTTACAATGAAAACTCTAAAACAATTGAAATAAAACTTGCAAAAGTACCCATTATTGATTCATATCATATTGCAGGTATTAACTTTTATAAAAATGATGCGTATGGAAAAATGCTTACAGAGTATATTTGGACGGCAATAGAAGGAAAAGTAAGCAGTTATTTCGATAATTTTTTTGGTCAAGTTAAATGGGTAAAAAATGATTATAGTAGTTATATAAAAATCAAGCCTGAGAGTTGGCGAGAAATCTTCGACTTAACGCATGTTCAATATACTTCGTTATTAGCATTGCTTGATAGTTTAGAATATTCTGTTTCAGGAGATGTTAGTGACTTTAGTACTGAAATAGTTACTGAGGCAGATGGCGAAATAACTATCAATGTTACTTTTACAGTTGCACCTCTTGCGGTGGGAAGCTTGTCAGATTACTATATTGTAGATGGCATATATTTTAATGATGCAGAGGGAAATAAATTAAGCTATTCAAAATGGTTAGATATTGATGATGTTATAGAGCCTAAACTTGAAAGTGTTTTAGATAGGTTTTTATCGCCTTCAGATTATTATATTTATATGTGCTATAGTACTATTTATGATAAATTTATGACCGGTGAAGATTATACATCTTTAATAGCACTGTTAAATAGTAATTTAGATGGTAATATAGGAAGTACATTTTTTGATTTTACTTCTGTATATGACGCTTCAAAAAGTAGAATAAATATTACACATTCTACTTCTGAGTCAGATGTTGAAGTAAAAACCTTTAAGGCAATTCAAATTTCATCTTCAGGGATTCAAACTACTGAAAATGTAACTGCAGAGTTAGTAAGAGAAGGAACTCATGTTGAATTATATCTAAAGCAAGGTCAAACTATGACAGATGGCGACCTTGATTTTGTTGTAAATAAATTTGATGCAATGTATTCCACTGTTACAGGAAGGTATGGAACTCACACAGACCTTGATAATAATGGAAAAGTAATTATTCTATTTTATGATGTAAATGAAACTCTTAATGCCAATGCTGGGTATGTTGCAGGCTTTTTTAGCCCCAATGATTTAACAGGGGATTCGTCAGGGAATAATGCAGAAATCTTATATGTAGAATCGCAAGTGCCGGGAGATATTGAAAATATTTTTGGTACTGTAATACATGAGTTTCAGCACTTAATTAACTGGAATATGAATGCAATTGAAAACAGTAAGGAAAGTGACTTATGGCTCAATGAGGCTTTATCTGCATCTGCAGAAATTTATGTTTTAGATGAATTAAATGGGGCAGATTTAGGACCAATGATGCCTGCATCTCGATATGTCACGTATGCTTATCCTTTAGAATTTGGTGGTTTGCATGAATTAATACTTAAAGGTAATTATTTTTATAGTTGGGATTATACCTCTAATTATGAAGTACTTGCAGACTATGCAACAGTATCACTTTTTATGTATTGGACAACATTATACTATGACTATTCAACTATTGAGGCAATTGCAAATGCAAGCGCTGTGAATCGTGGTACGTATAAAGCTGTAGTAGAAGCGTTTAATAGTAGCTCTAAAGTGATAAGTCCTGTTGAGTGGGAAGATATTATGATTGCTTGGTTATTAGATAATGAGTTTTCTACAGTTACCTTACCTGATGAAAATGGAGATGATGCTGTTTATTATGGATATCTTGGAGGTCTTGCAGGTGACTATTATGAGGGTAAACTACAGTATGTTCCTGTAGTACTTCCATCTAAAATATACACTGGTGCAACAACGGAGATATTCGGACTTGCGCCTGGGGATGCAATGTTAACAAGTAAGGCTATCACGCCTGTGAGTGATCCTTCTGGAGTGCTATACGGGGGGCCTGTAACAGCTGATGATAGCGTATATTTAGTACTTAACACAGATAAAACGGTAGCTTTACAAAACCATCCAGAAGTTGGTATAGAAATTCCTGCAGCTTCAATTATACCAAGAAGTGTGCAAGGCTCTCCGCTTCCACCACCACCAAAGGTAGGAAATAAGATTATTCCATTCTCTTTATTGCAAGACGGCGGAAATTAGGAGAAGTAAAGTTAATGAAAAACATTAGTAAAATAGCAAATGTTTTAATATTTATTTTTATGGCTTTGTTTGTTGCGCAAGGTATGGAATTGGAAGGAGATGTTCGACTTGTTGGAACTGCGCTTTTTCCAAGCTTTGTGCTTACAACCTCTGAAAGAGATTATTACTTTTCTGAAGAACTGGAAGAAGAATTTTCAGCGTATCAATTTCAAAGGGTAAAAATACAAGCAAGCGAAATAGAGGAGCGCGAGGTAGATTTAGGTAATGGTAATACTTATACACATTATACTATTCTTAAAGCAACTCTTATAGAAGTACTAAACGAAAACGAAACATAAAACAAAAAAGCTTCGGAAAAATTTTCCGAAGCTTTTTTTATGAACATTAGTAATTCGTAACTAGTAACTAGTAATTATCCCCTATCTCTTATCCATTGCAACATATTCCCTATGAGCCATAACAGACTTATAAGCTGGGCGAATAATTTTTCCGCCGTTTACCAATTCTTCTAAGCGATGTGCAGACCAGCCAGCAATACGAGCGGCTGCAAAAAGTGGGGTATATGTTTCAGGTGGTAAATCTAACATAGAGTAAATAAGGCCTGAATAAAAGTCAACATTGGCACTTACACCTTTGTACATTTTTCGCTTTTCGCCAATAACTTTTGGAGCAAGCCTTTCAACTGCAGAATAGAGTGCAAACTCTTTATCGTAACCCTTTTGCTTTGCAAGCTCTTCAACCCAGCCTTTAAGCGTGGTAGCTCTTGGGTCAGAAAGTGAATAAACAGCATGCCCAATACCGTATACAAGCCCTGATTTATCAAAAGCTTCTTTATCTACCAGTTTTTCTACATATTTTTCAATTTCTGCTTCGTTTGTCCAGTCTTTTACGTTTTCTTTTATGTTATCAAACATTGCCATAACTTTAACATTTGCACCGCCGTGTTTTGGCCCTTTAAGCGATGCAAGGGATGCAACCATCGAAGAATAAGTGTCTGTTCCTGAAGATGTTACAACGTGGTTTGTAAAAGTAGAGTTGTTTCCTCCACCATGCTCTGCATGGAGTACCAAACAAAGGTCTAAAATTTGTGCTTCAAGTTCTGTGTATTTACTGTCGCTTCTAAGCATATGTAAAATGTTTTCTGCCATTGAAAGTTCAGGTAGTGGCGTATGAATAACTAAGCTTTCATTTTTGTAGTGGTATGCATATGCTTGGTATGAATACACCACAAGAGACGGAAACTGTGCAATAAGCTTTAAGCACTGAAACATTACATTATCAAGATCTGTGTTGTCGGCTTCTGTATCATAGGTGTAGAGTGTTAAAATACTTCTAGAAATCATGTTCATCATGTCTTTTCCGGGAGTACTCATAATGGTACTTCGTAAAAACTCATCAGGAAGTTTCATACAATCGGCTAAAATCTCTTTAAACTCTTTTAATTGATCACTTGTAGGAAGTTCTCCAAAAAGAAGAAGGTACGTAGTTTCTTCAAAACCAAATCGTTTTTCATCAATAAAGCCTTTTACAAGCTCTTCAATATTAATACCTCTGTAAAAAAGCTTTCCTTCACAGGGGATTAAGTCGCCTTCTTCCATAATGTACGCAATAATTTCTGATATTTCAGTGAGACCCGCAAGAACACCTTTTCCGCTTATATCTCGTAAGCCTCGTTTTACTTCGTATTTTGTGTATAATTCTGTATCAATTATATTATGTTGTGCAGAAATGGCACAGTATTGATTAATTTTTTCTCTTAGTTTTTGATCCATATTTTCCCTCCAATTCTTAAGAAAAGATTCACTCCATTATACTACACTTTGTATATCTTGTGGAAAAAAAATGTAAAATTTTTGTTAAAAATATAAATAGCAATTTTTGTATAAATTTTGCTACATATACCGTACGTATCTTGACCAAAATCCCCATTTGTGCTATAAATTATCTTCACACTTTGTGCAATTTTTTTACATCAAGAAGCGTTGCTTAACAGTAAAAGTATAATATGCATAAAGTAATTTCTATATGGAGGTAACATGGTACGAATTAGACTTAAAAAATTCGGTTCAAAAAAACG
>CAYJJW010000035.1:0-16977 GCA_964370555.1 uncultured Treponemataceae bacterium
CTGCTTTGTTAGGATATTGCAAAAGTTTTGCACACTGAAAATATTGGCTTGAATGCTTACCTGATGAAAGCAAAAAATGCCCTGTAAGCATTGCTTCGCACTCTGCTAAAATTGATTTTACGTCTGACATGGAATCTCCTTGGATAATTACTAGTTACTAGTTACGAATTACTAATTGAGATTATAGCATAAGTGAGGGACTATTGTCAAAGAAAGTTATCCACAGATTACACAGATTTGTGTTTTTAAGGCTCTGCAATATGTGCATTTCTTCCGATTGTCCAGAACGACACTCCTGTCATCCCGAGCGTAGTCGGGGGATCTCTTTCTGCACTGACAGCATAAAAAAAGCAAGCATTCTTTAAGAACACTTGCTTTTAGTTTATTTAATTACTAACAATGATATTTGTTCCATCACCCCAAAGTATCACATGTTTGTCGCCTGTCACTTGAAATAGCAATCCATCTTGTATAAAACTTGCATTGTCCGCACTTGCTACGACAGTGCCATTTAAGGTATCATGAGGTGTAATATAAATAGTATTTGAAGATCCTGTAAGAGCACCTGTTATATAAAAATTACCTCGACTATTTTCAGAGTTATACTCATAAGCAATATTATTAGCGTCACCACCTGATAAAGCACCATTTGAAACAGTACCACCCACTTTGTTTTCACTAATTGTAGGGGCTTCTTGTAAATTTAAGGTTGCGTCAACATTTACAAAAATACCACCTCCGTTCTCATTTGCAGTATTGTTACGAATAAATCCATTAGTTTTAGTCCCATCTTCACTCATTTTCATAGTAAAGCTTCCCGTACTACCTGAGATATATACACCTCCACCTTTTTTTGTTGCTGTATTTAATGTGATTTCCCCACCTGTCATTACAAAAGTCCCACTAGAAACAGCAACACCACCACCATGCGTACTTGTTTTATTGTTTTTAATTATTCCACCATTCATAGTAAGTTTTGCAGTTGCTGAACTTACAACAATACCAGCACCACTTATATTATAAGCTGTAACAATATTGTTTTGTAATACTGCGCCATCATTTAAGATTAACTCACCCCCATTCACTGCAATCAAAGAGTCTGTTGCATTCGTAATATTTACATTTCCATCAAGTGTGATATTTTGCAAAGTAAGGTGATCGCTTCCATTAAGAATGATTAATTCAGCCTGATAGCCCTCTTTTCTCTTCAATGTAATAGGGGCACCCACACTTGATTCCCAAACAACAGGAGAACCACTTATTTCAATTGGGTTTTCCATTACCCAAATAGTTCCACCATTTGGAAGTGCACCTTTGGCATCACCAAAAGTTGTATAAGGATTACTTTCAGTCCCATTTGCTCCAGAAATAGCTCCTTTAACATTCAAGAAAACTTCACTACCGCTTCCACTAGAGTCTGCTACCCAATGTGCATATACTGTAACGGTGCTTTGAATAGGGGTTGTCTCATCTACAGGTTGCAAAAAGGTATTATTGTCAAAAAACCATCCTTCAAAGGTGTAACCTACAAAAGCAGGATTTGGTGGTAATGTTATTGTTCTACCATGATACACATTTTCTATAGATGGTGGCGTTGGAGTTCCTCCTGTTGCATCAAATGAAACCGTATAAATTGCAGGATTTTTTCCCATACATTTCCAAAAAATCTCACCTATCCCTTCATCCCAACTGGGAGCCCAACCGCTTTGCACACTTTCCGCTTCTGCATAGACCGTTAAGCTTGGATTTGAATTTCTAAAAACATAACTACCAATATTTATTACACTACCAGGAATAACTACTTCCTCAAGAGATGTACAACCTTCAAAAGAACTTATTCCAATCGAGAGAACAGTATTAGGTATAACTACGCTGGTAATATTAGCCCGCCCCTCAAATGCCGAATTAATTATTGCCGTTACTGAAAAATTTCCATCTGGCCCATCATACATTGAAGGAATGGTAACTTCGCCAGAAAGAGAAGCATCAACATCTGTAATACTATAAGAATTACTTGAACCATTAAATGTGTACGTAAGCAAGGATGTCCATTTTGCAAAAACTTCAGTATCATCTGTTACGGGCGTGCTAGTTGTAAAAGCATTGTTATAAATATCTTTATCGGTAAACCAGCCTTCAAACCGATGGAGCTCTCTTGTAGGAGTCGGAAGGCTTGTAATAGTAGTATTGTAGTCAACAGTTTCACTTTCAGGGCTTACAACACCACCGTTTGCATTATATGTAATCGTATATCTGTTTATTGTCCACTTGGCAAAAACTTCTATATTTTCATTTATTATTGTTAAAGTTGTAAACTCTGTTGAAAAGTTATCATCCGTGTACCAACCTCCAAAGGTATAACCTGTGCGATCCGGGGTCGGTAAATTTGTAACAGAACTTCCTTTTGTAACCTTTTCACTTGCAGGACTTACTGTTCCTCCGTTTGCGTTATATGTTACTACAGCTTCATCTTCAGAAACGGCTTCCCATATTGCAGTTACAGTCATATCCTTTGCAACAATGGTATCTGCTGTAAATTCAGTATTATCGTTTGTAAACCAGCCTTTAAAAATATGTCCGTCAAATTTTGGAGTAGTTATATTCGTGGCTTTTTCACCTTCACGTACAATAATATTTGGAGCATCGCCTATACCACCATTAAGTTCAAAGCGTATAGTAAATAGTTTTGTCCATTTAGCAACTACCGTTATATCCTCTGTTATTAGTGTATGTTCAGTAAGCTGCTTTGTTGTATCATCTTTAAAAAACCATCCATCAAAGTCATATCCATCACGCGTTGGATTTTCAGGCAACACTATAGTGTTGTTTTCATTTATTTGAACACTTTCAACCGAAACAGCGCCCCCATTAGCATCAAATGTTACCGTATATATATTTTCATCAGGGGTATCATCATCTTCTGGGATAACAAGATTTCCAGCGCTATCGGGTACAGCAGTAATACCTGTAGGTAAGATAAAGTTTTCTGGTATAAAATTTCCACCATCTTTTTTTACAAGTATAGTATCATCATCTGGGGTATCATTTATATTTAAAACAATGCGACTAGCAGGAGTTAAGTCTCCTTTTACATTTATAGTCGACTCTGAAGGATCATACTGCAAAGAGTCAATATAAATATCGCCTTGTAAATTTATTTCTCCGCCCTCACTCATTAAAAGTAAAGGAGAGTTACTAAAATCGTTTTCTAAGGCATTTTTCTTTAAACTTACGCTGTATATATTAAGAATACCCCCATCTTCTACTCGAACAAGAGCTTCTCCTCTAAGACCACTGCCTTGAGTTACAATTAATCCTGGAAAATTCCAATCTTCAGCTTTACCTTGTGCTTCTACAGGTAGCGTAACATCTGCAAATACGGTTGCATTCGGAATTAACGTGCCGCCTATAGTCATCTCTTCATATGCTTTTGTTAAAGCTGATAAGTTTGCAATAACACCGGAATCAAAGCTATGAATTGGTGTATCTGTGCCTCTTGCAATATATAATCCACTCTCAGTAATAAACATTGCATTAGGGCTAACTGAAAGTATATTTTCACCTGTTTTAATGATTGTATCAAAAGAACGTGCTCTAAAATAAAGCACATCATCAAGTAATACTTCAACTTTTGCATATAGGGTTTGATTATTTTTAATATCTGAAAATACTATATTTGAGCTTTCTGCCTCTTCGAGTGAAAGTGTTTTAGTAGATACAATTGCATCATTTAATGCATTATGTAAGCTTACTTGAACTTTTATATCATCCTCAGTAGTAATATCAGGAGTTACTGAAATAAGCGCTGGCTCAGAATTTTTTTTGATATCAGAACCAATTAACTCTGGTAAATCTAACTTAAATGCAATGCTTGATGTATCACCTACTTTCCAAAGTGAATCACAAGATAACATTGTAAAAACAAGAATAAAACAAAAACCTAAAACGGGAAAATATTTTTTCATACAAACCTTCCTTTTATTGTACGTAAAAAAGATTATAACATAAATAATGAAGTAGTGTCTAGAAACAAAAAAAGCCCTGTTGCATGAACAGGACTTTTGTACAAAAAAGTAAGATTATATTTTTTTAGTAATATAACCGCTTCTTAAACAGCGTGTACACATTTTTACAGTAAATGTAGTTCCGCCAATTTCAGTTTTAACACCGATAATGTTAGGTTTCCAAGTACGACGTGTATGGTTGTAAGCTTTACTTACTCTGTTTCCGCTTAATGAGCCTTTTCCGCAAATATCACATTTTCTTGACATAATAAAACCGCCTATAAAAATCAAAATAATCTACAACTGTGAGTTCATTATATTAACAAATTCCAAAAAAAGTGTCAATAACCTCTTTGCGTGTTTTAAAAGAAAATAACAATTTTTATTCTTATCTGTTGTTTTTTCTCTTTTGCTTTTCTTCGTACATCATACTATCTGCCTTTTCTAAAACCTCTGTTATAGAACTTGAATCTTTAGGATAGCATGCATAGCCCACAGATGTTGAAATATTAATTTTTAATTCATCTATAAGAAAATCTTCTTCTGCCAATTCAATTAATCGAGATTTTACCTGCTTTATTTTATTGTCATCAAGATCTGCCTCAACCAATAGAACAAATTCATCTCCACCTACACGAATTTTTGTTGTATCACTGTCAAAACGATGCATTAACCTAGAAGCAAATGCAATTAAAAGTTTGTCACCTATTAAATGCCCATACGTATCATTTACTGGTTTAAACTTATTTAAATCTAAATAAAAAACTGTAAATGGTTTGTTTTTCCATTCTTTTTCTTTTAACACAAATGCATCGAGTTTTTTTCGATTAAACAGCTTCGTTAAAGGATCTAGTAAAATTTGAGCTTGCATTGCCTCTTGTTTTTTTCGTAGCACAAGAATCATTAAATATAAAAGAGAACAAATTCCAATGGCTTCTGACAATGCAGTAAAAAAGAGTTGAAGCCTTTCTGTATGTTGCTCCGCTCGGTATAAATAAAAATCCCACTCATTATCAACAATTTTTAAAGTACTATGCAAAGCTATACGATAATCAAAATTCTTACTTTCTAATAAGGGTATTTTTTGGCCATTGTAACTTGAATGAATTGCATATTTATACCCAAGATTTTCTATACTTTTTACCTCAAGAGCCTCATATGCTATTGCAATAGAATCATATACAATAGAAACAAAGCCCCAAAAAATATTGTCAACGGTATAAATAGGGGTTCTTACTGTTAATCCCATTTCACCACTTTGTAGTTTAAAAGGGCCTGAAATCATAAAGTCGCCAGACCTTTTAGATTGATATGCTCCTTCACTAGTTGGCTCATACTCAAAAACATTTAAGCCTAATACATTGTTATTATCTTCTGTAGGTGGATAAATCCACCTCACAACCCCTTTTGGCATATATGAAATTGATATCATTGTTTCTTCATCAAACATATCGCCGGCTATATAGTTATATGTTTTTTCATTAAAGGCTGACTCTAAATAACGTATTACACTTTCTAAAAGCAATCCTGCTTCAATACTTCTATTTACTGTATTTTCTATTCTTTCAACGTATACTTGCATATACAACTTTGTATGTTCATCTGCTTCTTTTCTTGTAGTTTCTTGCCTAAAGACAATATACCCAAGTATAAAGAAGAAAAAGAGAAAAAATAATTTATAGCCTTTCATTCAAACCTCTAAAAAAATAACAATTGTGTTTAAATAAGGTTACAGAATTCTACGTATTTGCCTAATCTTCAAGTAATATTCCAGGACCATACGGTGCAAGAGAAACCATAATGTACGGGCACGTACAGTTATCACCCGTATCTTTTGCAAATTGCCAAAGTTTTTTACACATTTCTTTTATTATAGGCTCATTTTCTTTGTTTTTTGCAAGATTATATATTTCTTCAGGGTCACTTTCTAAATCATACAATTCGTCATAATCGAAAGTGTTTAATACGTATTTCCATTTTTTATTCCATACCGCTCTTTGAATACCATAAATTTCATTGCCATTTGTTTGAGTAAAAACTTCTGTTCTCCAATTAGAAGGCTTTTCTTCTCCTAAAAACGGTACCAGTGATTCTCCACTGCAAGGCAAGCATTCAACTTGTGCAAGGTTTAAAATAGTTGGAGCAAAGTCTGCAAGTGTTACAAATTCACTCACCGTTTTTTTACCTTGAACTCCTCCGCCCCCAATGGCAGCTGTTATATTGTATGCTTCTCTAAAACAAGGCAATCCTTTTGCCCAAAGACCATGGGCTCCCAGATAGTCGCCGTGATCGGTTACATACATAATATATGTATCATCATAAATGCCTTTTTCTTTAAGCGTTGTAACAAGCTTTCCAAATAAGTAATCTTCGTAAGTTACAAAGGCTAAATAACGTCGAACGCTTTCAATATGCTCTTCTTTTGTAAGTGCGAATTGTTCTTTAGTTCGCCTATAAAGAGCGGGCTTATCAAGCATTTCATCAGTAAAACTTTTAGGTAGTTCAATTTCTACATCTTTATACATATCTAAAAATTCTTGAGGAGGAGTGTAGGGGTCATGTGGTCCCGTAGCCCCTACGTACATGAAAAAAGGTTCTTTTGCGTCATAATTTTGTATTACTTCACAAGAAAGCTCTACACTCGTTGTATCTCCAAAAGGATTTTCATCGGTTCCAAACTGCTTATATTTTGGATACCCTTTTCGAATAATTTCACCAAACTCTTTTGAATTATCTAGTTTTATGCCATTTTTGTTATGATAAACTTTATCCCAATCATTTGAATGCGGCTTATTATCTTTTTCCATTCTACCATAATTGGAAATATACTCACGTAAAACAACATCAAAACCTCTATCTTCAGGCCCATCGTATGCACTTACATGCCATTTTCCAGCAAAGTAATTATTATATCCATTTTTTTTAAGCGTTTCAGGAAAAAGTTCTATATTATCATACAAACCGCGGGAAAGAGTATTATCTACTTCAACATTATTCCAAACACCATGCTCAGAAGGATATAATCCACTAAAAAAGGTGGCTCTTGCAGGGCAGCAATGTGGAGAGGCTGTATATGCATGTTCAAAATGCACTGCATTATTTAAAAACGCATCTACATTTGGTGTTTTTGCTTGGTGCCACGGTTTTATAGTATCTGCATTTTGCTGATCTGTCATAAAAACGAGAATATTTGGTTTTTTATTCATAATTGTTTACCTATCTAGTTTTTTATATTTACAGGAATAATCCTTATATAGAGTATTCCTTACAAGCATCCACATACGCAAGAATGTTTTCTATGGGTACATCTGGTTCAAGTAAATGTGTTGGACAACAAATTAAACCACCTTTTCCGCCTGCTTTTTGTAAGTTTTTCTTTACCTCTGCTTTAACATCTTGAGAAGACCCAAGAGGCATTGTACTTTGTGTTCCAATTGTTCCATGAAAAGAAAGCTTATCCGAAAAAGCATCACAAATCTCACCAAAATCCATTGTTTCTGGTTGAATTGGATTTAGCAATTCAACTCCTACTTCAATAAAATCATCTATAAGAGGTTTAATATAACCACAACTGTGATACATTATTATTATATCCGGTTTTATAGCCTTTGCTGCATCTATAACTTTTTTTATTCTTGGTTTTAACCATGTTTGATACATATCTTTACTCATCATTAGACTGTTTTGCATTCCCACATCGTCGCCAACCCACAAAACATCAACCCCTGCTTCAGCAAAAGCTTTTGCACGAATTATTGAGCCCTCTGTTACAGAATCTAAAACAAACGAAGCAATCTTCTCATCAGTAAGCATGTCAGACATTAAGTCTTCCATACCCCGAATCATCCACGAACGCTCCCAAATTGTTTGTCCCATTCTCCCAACGGCTATCAAATCTTTTGCTTTAAGTGCATCCACTTGCTTTTTTATATGTGATGCGTCAGCAGCAGAGAAATCAGGAAAAGGAAAATTCTTTATTATATCTTCATCAACCTCGCCAGCTAGAGGACTTACGGTATGTACCATGTGGTATGCATCCTCACTACCTTTTTCATAACCTATTCCCCATTGGTCAAAATATGAAATTGTTTCAACATTCTTGAAGTATTTTTTAAAACTATTTTCATCAAAGGGAATTGTTAGCCCTTCCACTTCACGCATAGTAATACCGAAATAATCTCTATAATCAACGCCATTACAGAATTTTTCTATTTTCCCAACCAAATCTGGACATAAATCAAAATATATTTCGGGTTTTTCGTACCCTTGCTTTTTTACAACATTAAAAAAGTTTTCTCTTCGTGTCATTCTATCCTCCTAGACAAAAAGGGTGATTGTTTACCACCAGCGAATCAATTCTGTTACATTGTTACGAATATCAACAAAGTCTTTAGAAGCTACATCTCTTGGACGAGGAAGATCGCATGGGAGAATTTCTTTAACTTTTGTAGGTTTATTTGTTAATACCATTATGCGTTCTCCAAGATATACCGCTTCTTCAACGTTATGCGTAATAAAAATAACAGTTGTTTTAGTTTTTTCCCATAACTTAATAAGCTCATCTTCTAATTTGAAACGCAAATCTAAGTCTAATTGTCCATATGGCTCATCCATCAACAAGAGTTCAGGATGTGTTGCAAACGCTCTCGCAATAACGGTTCTTTGAATCATACTTACAGAAAGCTGTCTGGGGTAATAGTTTCTATACTCAGTTAAACCAACTATTTCAAGCATTTCATCAACACGCTCTTTTATGAGTGCTTTTGGTGCATTTTTAATTTCAAGCCCAAATGCAACATTTTGCTCTACCGTAAGCCAGTCCATGGTTGATGTTTCTTGAAGAATATATGAAATATTATTTTTTTTACAGTTAATTGGCTTACCATCAACAAGAATTTCTCCTGCTGTAATATCAAAGATTTTTGTTAAACAATTTAAAAAAGTAGTTTTTCCACAACCGGTTGGCCCAACTATACATAAAAACTCACCTTTTTCAACTTGAAAAGAAATATCATCTAATACCAATAAGTCGCCAAATTTTTTTGTTAAATTTTTTGCTTCAACTTTTACTTCTTTCATTTCAACTACCTCACTCTGTTTACCATAGAACTGATTTCTTTTCGCAAACGCAAAAACTCATCATCTACATAACTTCTTGGGCGAGGTAAATCAATTTTTACTTCTTCCAATACAGTTGACGGGCACTCCGTCATAACTATAATTCTATCAGCTAAATAAAGAGCTTCTTCTATGTTGTTTGTAACAAAGATAACGGTTCTTTTTTCTTGATTGCGAATACGAATTACTTCATCTTGCATTAAATACCTTGTTTGTGCATCTAGAGCGCCAAATGGTTCATCCATGAGCATCACATCCGGTCTTGCACAGTACGCTCTTGCAATTCCTACGCGTTGTTTCATTCCGCCCGAAATTTTTACCGGAAAAGCGTTTTCAAAGCCTTGGAGCCCCACTAAGTCTATATACTTTTGAGTATCTTTAGCGGTTTCCTCTTTATCAAGTCCTCGGATTTTCATACTGTATTCAACATTTTGTTTTACCGTTAACCATGGAAAGAGCAAGATATTTTGAAACACAACAGCTCTATCAGGTCCAGGCCCAGTAATTTTTGTGTCTTTTATAAAACTTTCACCTTCAGTTGGTTCTTCTAAACCTGCTATAAGATTTATTAATGTTGTTTTACCACATTGTCCAGGACCAAAAATAACTACAAATTCATTGTCGTCTATATCAAAACTAACATTTTTTAATACTTCGTTTGATGTTTTATTTTTTTCATCATAAAATGTTTTAGATACATTTTTTACTTGAATTACATGTGCCATTATTTCCCCCGTATATTCCATGCACAAAGTTTAGCTTCGGCCCATCTCATAAGTGAAGCAAGAACTAATCCTATTACTCCAATAATGATAATACCGGCAAAAATCTGAATCATATCCATGGCGCTTTGACCTGTTAAAATTACCCAACCCACACCTTCTGAGGATCGAACCATTTCAGCTGCTAAAACGGTTGCCCATGCTGCAGATAAACCAACTTGAAGCCCTGCAAAAATTTGTGGTACTGCACTTGGTAATACTATCTTAAAAAAGATTTGATTTTCCTTTGTACCAAGCATACGAGCAACACCGATGTAATCTTTGTTTACATCAAGAACACCATCAATTGCATTTGTCATAACAATAAGCATTGTTGAAATAAAGATAATAAAATATTTTGATTCTTCACCAATACCAAACCACATAATTGCAAGGGGAATCCAAGCAATTGATGGAATAGATTTTAATACAAGATAAAAAGGTTTTACAATTGCTTCACCAACTTTAAACCAACCAACAACAAATCCCAATATTATCCCTACTATACAGGCTAAAATATATCCAACCATAACACGAGACATACTCCATGCAATGTGTCCCCACATGGTTAGTTTTCCTACAGGGTTAACAAAACTCTCAAACACATAAATAAATACGTTTATTGGGTTTGGAAGAAGTCTTTTCATTTCCTCTGATTGTGACGCAATATACCAAACAATTATTATTGATAATAAACCTACGCTTCCCCATATTAATTTATGAATATTTATAGCTTTTAATAACTTTTTCATAGTTTTCTACCTCGCACAAAAATTCTCTCTATTAGCTCAAGAATTAGCGTTAATGCAGCTCCTAAGAAACCAATAGTTAACATACCAACAATTACTAAGTCTGCACGCCCAAAGTTTCTAGCTACTTGAATCATATATCCAAGTCCACTTTGTGCAGCGATAAGTTCTGCTGCAATAATTCCTAACCAAGCCATTCCAAGTGATACTTTTAAGCCGGTAAAGATAAAGGGTAGGGCTGAAGGTATTGCTACCTTCCATAATATTTTCATTCTGCTTGCTCCAAAAATTTGAGCAACCCAAACATGAACTTCATTTGTTTGTTTTATTCCGGAATATACATTAACAACTGTTCCGGCGAATACGTTTATAAAAATAATTGTAGCTTTTGCTTCTAAGCCAATGCCAAGCCACACGGTAACTACCGGAATCCATGCAATTCCGGGAATGGTTCTTACAAAATCGAATAGGGGGCGAACCAAGTAATCAATTGGTTTATACCATGCCATAAAAATACCGGTTGGAATACCGATAACAACCCCAAGAGCATATCCACTTAAAACAACTACCAAGCTGGAAGATATGTGTTGCCCCAATGTGCGTCCATCAGGTACAGTACTGGTAAATTTTTTAATAAAAGATTCTAAAACAGTTACCGGACTTGGTAATATAGTTGTTCGAAACACTTTAAACACATCACAGAGTAAATACCACGAAACTAAAAAAACGGTGATAGAAATTACTGAAATGATATAATATTTGAACTTATTTGTAGTTTTTTCCATATATATTTTCCTATTAAAAAAGGGGCTTCTAAGCCCCTTTTTTGTTAGTTTAGAACTTCTTCAACTATTTCTAGTTTTGTATTTCTTCTAAGCGCATCTAATGTTGATTTTTCCATTGTACCACTTTCTACATAGCATTCAATAAGACCTGCCATCCAGCTACCAGTAACGTTGTTTACATAGTTTGTAGAATCAATGTATGAACATGATTCGGCTTCCGTAGTAATAGCAACATCACTAACATTTCTTCCCCCAGCTGTATAGAATTTTGCCATCATTTCTTTTTCATATTCAAAATCTGCATTTAAAGCATCTGTTGCTTCATACCATGCTTTTAAGAAGTTTTTAATATCTTCAACATTATTTTCATAGTATTCGGCACTTACAATCATTGCATCTTGTTGAGAAACGCCTTGTTGTTTAAGACCACCAATTCTTACATAACCTTGATCAAGCAAAGCCATAGCTGCACTTGGATCACCCATACATGCAATATCACCTTCGCCTGCAATAAATGCATTTGCTACTTGAGCTGTTTCCATGTGAATAAAATTAACTTCAGACATGTCTAAGCCAAATTTTTGTACATAGTCAATTCCCATATAGTGAGAAATATTTCCAACTGTTCCTAAGATTGTAGCTCCTTCAACAGTTGCTGCAGAACCCATAATTTCAGGCCAATCTGCAAGTGTATAGCCTGCTTGTACAATTGCACTGTCAGGACGTGCTAAAATCCATGCTACGTCCATTTCATATTGTACGTCTGCAACTAATTTTGCATCATAGTTTGGAATTGCAATCATTCCACCGGCACCAATTTGTCCGATATCCCATTCACCAGCACCAAGTGCTTCAGCCATTGGTCCACCTGAAGGGAACATAATTGTTTCCATTTCAAAACCATATTTTTCATCTAGGTTTTCATCTTCAATTACTTGTAAAGGTACACTTGCGTAATAAGGCATAAAACCAACACGTACAACACCTTCTTGAGCTTCGCTTCCACCACCGGCTACCACAAAACTACCGCATAGCAATAATGCTACTGCAATTAATACAACTTTTTTCATAAAAGTCCTCCATGATTTGATAAAAATATAATATCATACATGTTGACACGTGTCAACATGTAGTTTTTAAAAAATCTCTTTTTTTTACAAAGTTTCACGCAGTATTACCTTTGTTTTTACTGCATAGTCTTGCACTTCGTTTCCCTTTGTTTTGTCTACCATTATTTTCATTGCTTGTATAGCAATTTCTCCGGCAGGAATGTCTACCGTCGTTAATTTTGGATATGAAAATTGAGAGGAGGGAATATTATCAATTCCAGTAACAATAACCTTGCCTGGAACATCAATACCATACCTATTTAAAAGTCCCAGAACAGATAGGGCGGTACTGTCGTTACAACATACATATGCATCAGGAGGATTTTTACCATTAATAATATCGGGAAGGGCTTTATGTATATCTTCTTCGGAATTAATATGTAATAAAAAATTTTCATTTTTTAGCGGTATATTATTTTCAATAAAGGCTTCTTTTACCCCAATTAGTTTTTTATCATTTTCAATTTGTTCTTCATGCTGAAGAGATGTAATGCATAAGCAGTTTGTATTACCTTTTTGCAATACCATGCTAACAAGACTTTTTACACTGTCTGTTAAATCAATGCTAATTCTTGACACTCTTCTATCCACATCGGTCCATGTCATATTATTTATAAGTACTACATTTATTCCATGACTGCAAATACGATTTATGTCAGCAGGCAATACATTATCTGAAACAATAAAAACACCATCAACTTGATAACTACATATACGGTCAATATAATCCTTTTCTGTAAGAACATTAGAAAAGAGCATCATAAAGCCCTCTTTGTATGCAATTTCTGTTATTTTTGAAATTAAATCTGCATGAAAGGGATTTTTAACTTGATTACAGAGAAGAACAAGCTGTTTTGAGTTTTTTGTTTTTAAACTTTTCGCAACAAAATTTGGCTTGTATCCAAGCATGTCAATTGCAAGCTGAATTTTTTCACCGTGTTCTTTACTTACATACCCTGTTTTATTAACATAATAGGAGACACTGGTACTTGATACGCCTGCTAGCTTTGCAACATCTTCTCTTGTTGGCATAGATTTCTCCTATTTTTTATACTGTTAATTCTACCACCGCCATTTTTTTGTGTCAAGTAGAAAATATTTCTCTAAAAAAATGTATTTTTTTTCCTTTTTTTTAGGAGTCATGCTATAATATAGTATACCGAGACAACTATGATTACAGCACAAAAAAACAAAAAACAAACTCAATTCAAACTGGATTGTCAAAATCTTTCATACGTATTTCAAACAACAAAGTATGGACACTTAGAGAATTTATATTTAGGATTGCATACAGACGACAAAGACTTTTCGCTTTCACAAAAGAAAAATAATGCAGGCTATGGTTCTAGCGTATGTTACAAAGAAGGCGATAACAACTATTGTCTTGATGACATTATGCTTGAATATTCGGGAATCGGAAAAGGTGATTTTAGAAACTCCCCTGTAGAAATCCGTATGCCACAAGGTGGCTTTACAACAGACTTTATTTATCAAAGTCACACCATTACAGAAGGGGCTTCTTTTTCCACAGAATATCCACTTGCATACGAAGATGAAACAGAAAAAGAAGGCGTACAAACACTTACCATTCTTACAAAAGATGAAGCCTTAGACGTGTTTTTAACCTTAGAATATGTTGTTTTTCCAACATCAAATGTAATTGCAAGGCGCGTTATACTTGAAAACAAAGAAAAAAATCCTTTAGAGATTCGTAAACTTATGTCTATGATGATTGACCTCGATGAAACAGACTTTACTATGGTTTCTTTTGACGGTGGATGGAGTAAAGAAGGTCACAGGAACGAAAGCTGTCTATCAGAAGGCATTCATATTATTTCTTCTACAACGGGAGGAAGTTCTAATCGTCATAATGCAGGCGTGATTTTAAAGAAAAAAAATGCAACAGAAGATACAGGCCTTTGCTTTGGCTTTAACCTTGTGTATTCAGGGAACCATCACACTGCAATAGAAAAAAGTCCCAACGGAACACTCAGAATAGAAAATGGCATAAATCCACATTGTTTTTCTTTTGCGCTTAAAGTGGGCGAAACTTTTGAAACACCACAATCAATTATGAGTTTTTCATTTGACGGCATGAACGGACTTTCTAAAAATTTTCACTCATTCATAAAAAAAAACATCGTTAGAGGAGAACATAAAAACAAAGAGCGCCCCGTACTTATAAATGGGTGGGAAGCCCTTATGTTTGACTTTAAGGAACGAAAACTTGTAAGCCTTGCAAAACAAGCAAAAAAACTTGGTGTAGAACTCTTTGTGCTCGATGACGGCTGGTTTGGAAAACGAAATAATGACAAGGCAGGGCTCGGCGACTATTGGATAAATAAAAAAAAGCTTCCAAACGGACTTGAAGGCCTTATTAAAAAAATCAACAAGGTTGGACTTTCTTTTGGGCTATGGTTTGAGCCTGAAATGGTAAATAAGAACAGCGACCTCTATAAAGCTCACCCAGAATGGGCCGTAACCGAACCAGGGCGCACACCAAGTTTTGGGCGAAATCAATTAGTATTGGATGTAACCAATCCTGAAGTGCGCAACTACATTGTTGAAAATGTAAACGGCATTTTAAAAGCCAACAATATTGAATATGTTAAGTGGGATATGAATAGACACATGAGCGATATGTTCTCAAGTACCCTTATAAATCAAGGCGAGTTTTTTCACAAGTTTACGCTTGGTCTTTACGACATTCTTACAAGAATTACTACAGCAAATCCAAAAATTCTTTTTGAATCGTGTTCATCAGGTGGAAACAGATTTGACCTTGGAATGCTTTGTTTTATGCCACAAGTGTGGACATCGGACGATACAGACCCCATAGAACGCTTATCAATTCAAGGAGGACTTTCATGCCTTTATCCACCTTCCACCTTTGGAGCCCATGTTTCTATGACGCCACATGCACAAACGCTTAGAAATACGCCTCTTTCTACCCGCTTTAACGTATCAAGTTTTGGCCTCCTTGGCTATGAACTAGACCTTGCAGAACTTACGTTAGAAGAAAAAAAAGAAATAAAAGAACAGATTAGCTTTTATAAAAAATATAGAAAAACACTTCAGTTTGGAGACTTTTCTCACAGCTTTAAAAATAACAAAGTTCAGTGGCAAGCACAAGACAATAGTACAACCATTGTAGGAAACTTTCAAAACGGAATCCATGCTGCCCCTAACAATGATGTTCTTTATGCAAAAAATATTGATGCTACACAAAAATATAAAATATGGTCAAAACCACAAAGAATTGCCATTAAAACCTTTGGCGGCCTTATGAAACATATTTTTCCTATAAAATTACATGCAGAAGGATTTATACTACGCACTATAAATAAATTTTACTCTATGAAAGATGCAAAAGAAGAATATATTGCAAGCGGCGCACAAATTATTTCAGGAATACGCTTAAATCAACAATTTACAGGAACTGGCTATAACGAAAAAACACGGCTTTTAGGTGATTATGGGTCGACATTATATATAATTGAAAAACAATAAAAGGAAGGACAAAAGTTTTATGGCAAATCAAATTAAAAAAAACCGATTCTTTTTTGGACTCGGAACCGTTGGGAGGGATATGGCTTACACCATTGTAAGTATGTATCTCATGTTTTATTACACAGACATTATTAATCTCTCAAACTCTGCAATTGGATGGATAACAGGTTTTATGTTTGCCTTCCGAGTATTCGACGCGCTCAATGATCCTGTTATGGGAACCATTGTTGACAACACTCGCACCCGCTGGGGAAAGTTTAAGCCCTTTATTGCTTTAGGTGCTTTAACATCTGGTGTTATTACCGTAATTCTTTTTACCGACTTTGGGCTACAAGAAACTGGCATTATTGCGCTCTTTGCCATTATGTACCTTTTTTGGGGCATTAGTTTTACGGTAAACGACATTGCCTATTGGTCCATGATGCCAACACTTTCTAAAGACCAAAAAGAACGAGAAAAAATAGGCTCTTTTGCACGTATTTGTGCAAACATAGGTTTGTTTACCGTTGTTGTAGGAATTACACCAATTACCAACGCTCTTGGCGCTACTTTTGGAAGCATGAAAACAGCGTACACTGTTTTTGCTCTAGGTATTGTAGCCCTTTTATGGGGATTTCAATTGTTTACCTTACTTGGTGTAAAAGAAGAAAAAATAACTGAAAAACTAGAAAAAACAGACTTAAAGGGAATGCTTACAGCCCTTTTTAAAAACGACCAACTTCTCATAACCGGCATTGCTATGGCTCTCTTTATGATGGGCTACAATATTACTACCATATTTGGACTTCACTACTTTAAGTACATATTTGGTGACGAATCAATGTACTCTGTGTTTGCACTAGTGTTAGGTGTTGCACAACTTTCGGCATTGAGTGTCTTTCCTCTCTTTTCAAAACGCTTTACCAGAAAACAATTATATATGTACTCAACCGTTTTAGTAA
>CAYJJW010000036.1:0-16791 GCA_964370555.1 uncultured Treponemataceae bacterium
TGGGGCTTGATAGTGTTATTCATGTATACATTCATAGTTACAAGAGCTTTATGGCCGTTGCAAACGATGACATGAGTGATGAAGATTTTTTAGGTCTAATGAAAGCAAATTACGAGCAATATGAGATAATCACTGCCCAAAGTACAGAAATTGGTGGTATTTCCCGTTTTGTAATTGCTTTTGGCGATAATTTAATAGACAGGGCAAAAAGCGCATTTTATGTGCATCAACACGAGCAAACAAATTTCATTGTAGCATCAGACGAAAAAGAAATGCTTGAAGCAGAAAAAGAAAAAAACCTAGAAATATTTGAACTTCTTCATTATGCAATAAAAAATGATAAAATAATTCCTTATTACCAAGGTATCCACAACAATGACACAAATGAAATCATAAAGTATGAAGCACTAATGCGAGTTCAAGATAAAAATGGTAAAATTTACCCACCTGGGATGTTTTTAGAAGCTTCAAAAAAACTAAAGCTTTATTTACAACTTAGTAAAACAATGCTTGATAAAGCAATGAAAGATTTTGAACACAAAGAAAGCGAACTAAGCCTTAACATATCGTTGTTTGATATTCAATCTAAAGAGTTTAAAGCTTGGTTTTTAGAGAGAGTAAAGCAGCATCCAAATCCTTCAAAAATTATTATAGAATTTGTAGAAACCGAAAACTATAATGACGAAAAAGAACTTGAAACCTTTTTAGCTGCTGCCAGAGATATAGGATGCAAAATAGCTATCGATGATTTTGGAGTGGGATTTGCAACATACACTTCTATTATGTCCTTACGCCCAGATATAATAAAAATTGATGGGGATATTATAAAAAATCTTGCAACATCAAAAGAAAGCAAGCTTATTGTTGATGCTATTTGCTATATGGCTAGGCTCATTGGGGCATATATTACCGCAGAATTTGTAGAAAATGCAGACATTCAGCAAATATTGAAAGACAATAAGGTTCATTTTTCTCAAGGGTATCATTTTGCAAAACCAGAGCCTCTAGAAAATATCAAAATACAATAACATATTTTCTCCAAACTTTTGTAACAAATATCTTTTTTGGTTGTTTACTTGACATAAATAATTTTAAAAAATATAATATTTACTAGACAAAAAATGGAGAACCATGAAACAATTATCTCAAGTTATTACTGTAGACAATGAAAAATGCAGAAATTGTCATTCCTGCATAGCAGCTTGCCCTATTAAATTTTGTATTGATGGTAGTGGCGATGCTGTAATAATCAACCACAATCTTTGTGTTGGATGCGGTAAGTGCATCCCCGCATGTACACATAAAGCTCGAGATATTAAAGGTGACTTTGTAGAATTTACTGAAAGTATAAAAAAAGAAAAATTTGTTGCTATTGTGGCACCTGCAGCGGCTGCTGTATTTGACGGAAACTATTTACAATTAAACACTTGGTTAAAAAACATAGGTGTTGAGGCAGTTTTTGACGTAAGCTTTGGTGCAGAGCTTACCGTAAAATCTTATTTAGATTATATAAAAAATGAAAAGCCCAAGGTAGTTATAGCACAGCCCTGCCCTTCAATAGTTACATATATCGAATTATACAAAAAAGAACTACTTCCATATTTAGCACCGGCAGACAGCCCCATGCTTCATACTGTACGCATGATCCATCATTATTATCCACAATATAAAGATCATAGAATTGTTGCTATTTCTCCTTGTGTAGCTAAAAAGCGTGAATTTGAAGAAACAAAACTGGATATTCTAAATGTAACAATGGCGGCTATAAAAGAGCATTTAGAAGAAAAAAATATAGATTTAGAAAGACTTGCTAAAACTGATTATGATAATCCGCCTGCAGAACGAGCGGTTCTTTTTTCTACCCCCGGAGGACTTTTAGCAACTGCAAAACGTGAAGTACCCGATATTGATAAAAAGACTCGTAAAATTGAGGGAACAAATGTAATATATAATTATCTCGACGAACTTCCTCATGCAATAAAAATGGGTAGAAACCCTTTGTTAATAGACTGCTTAAACTGTGAAGAAGGATGCAATGGTGGCACAGGAACAAAAAGCCAAAAAATAAAAAATGATAAATCTCAGGATGACCTTGAATACTTTGTTGCAAAGCGTTCTGAAGAAATGCAAGCTGCATACAAACAAGATAAATCTAACTTTTCAAAAAGCAAAGGAAAAAAACAACTCGATAAAACTCTCAGTGATTATTGGAAAACCGGTATTTATAAGCGCACGTACCAAGACTTATCAGAAAACAATACAATCATTACACCTGATAACATAACAATAAAATCTATCTATGAAAAAATGCACAAATATGGCGATAAGGATATTATTAATTGTTGCTCTTGCGGGTATAATTCATGCGAAATGATGGCAAAGGCAATTTATAATGGGTTAAACAAACCTGAAAACTGTTCTCATTATAATTTGCAGCGAATTAATATGGAAAGAGATAGACTTGAAGAGAGTTCTGTTACCCTAAACGATAGGCTAACCGCAGTAAATGCAAACATTGACGGCATTACAGAATCTGTAAAAAGTTTTGTCAAAGTTGCCGACGATAGGGCCCTTACGCTTTCAGAATCTACCGCTGCACTTGAACAAATGGTTGTAACTATACAAAACCTCGCAGAAGCTACAGAAAGAAGAAAAGACCTTGTTGAAGAAATTGCTGCTAAGGGAACTGAGAGCGAAGATTTATTAAAACAAACCATGAACTCTATGGCAACAATTGTGGACTCTTTAAGCGGTATTTCTGAAATTTCAACACTTATAAGCTCTATAGCCTATAATACAAACCTCTTATCTCTTAATGCATCAATTGAAGCTGCACATGCAGGAGATGCAGGACGGGGATTTTCTATTGTTGCAGATGAGATAGGAAAACTTGCTGATAAAGCCTCTGAGAATGCAAAAATTATTGGTACTATGATTAGTGAAATTACAAGCCATGTAACAGAATCTAAAGACACTGCAGAAGAAACCAGTAGCGCTGTTCATGATATGCTTTCAGAAATACACGATATTACAAATATGATGTCAGAAATTCTTACACAAATGAATGAATTAAAAACCGGATCAGGCAGTTTAACAAGTTCAATTACAGGTTTTAAAGATTTAGCAGATATTATAGGAACTGAAACACAAACTATTTCTCAAAAGCTTTCTGCTATACAAATATCAGTTGATGAAATAGCTTCAATATCAAATGATAATGTAAACAGCATTTAATTACACTGAAAAAAAACATGTTACTTTTTACAGTATAATACCATTGTGCGCGCCTTGTGATCATATGGGGATTTATCAAAATCGCCATACACGTCACAAGAGCTATACCCACATCCTAGCAAAATATCACGGAGTTCACAAGCAGAATATAGTCTTTGTATAAACTCATGTGTAAGCCTTTTCCCGTTCGCATCTACTAATGTCCAATTGGAACGCAAGCCTTCCCATGCACCCACAACGCCAAACGATGTTAACACGGTTTTTCCCGCTCTCTCAAACCACTCACCTTCTGTAAAATCTCTAACTGCTATTTCGCGAGATAAACATTCCATTATAAAGCTGCCACCATCTTTAACAGAATCTGCAATGCAACGTAAAATAAGCTCATCATCAAACTTTGTATCGCAATACCCAAACGACGTATATAGGTTTACAGCACAATCAAATTTTTTAGTGCTTTTAAATTCTCTAAGATCAGCTTGAATCAGTTCAATACTCACACCTTCATCATCGGCACTTTCTTTTGCTGTTTGTAAAAATGGTTCTATAAGATCAACACCAGTTACATCCAAACCTAATAAAGCAAAATCAATACTAATTCGCCCCGGACCACAGCCTGCATCTAAAATTGAATCCCTGTTGCTAAGATTTGCTAATTTTTTTATTTGTGATGCAACAGCAGGAGCCTCTGCCCAACGCTGCTCATCAAACATTATGGGGCCAAAATTAAGCCAAAAATCTTCTTTTTCAAACCATTCTTTTTTTTTCATATCAAGCCACTTCCTTGGGCTTTATATTTCTTTCAAAAAGTACCAGCACAACTAATATTAATAAAAAGGCCGGAACAATAAAAAAACTTTTTCCCAAACCTACGGCATCACCTATAAATCCCATAATTACTGATGCAAGCCCAAACCCGGGAACGCCTGCACAAGACATTAAAATAAAGGCAGCAGTTGCATCAATTGAAGGAATTCTATCTACTGCGTATGATTGTATTGAAGGCCAAAAACAAGCTATACTCATCCCGGCAAAAAAAAGTACAATAAAGAAAACAAGAACGCTTTGAACAAAAGGAATACATACAGCAACAACACAACCAAATATAGCAGAAGTTAAAATAAAACGCCTTAAATATTTTTGGCCAACTAAAACTCCTCCCAGCAACCGTACTACCATCATACCTGCGGCAAAACAAGCTGTTCCAAAACCACCCATACGAGGGTTTGCAGCAAAATTTACTTGAATGTAACTTGCGCTCCAAAAAGTAAAGGCTCCTTCTGCCCCTCCTGCAAAAACCATCATTGCACAAAATAGCAAAAATCTCTTAACCTTTACACAGTCACGATACTGTCCTATAACTTGCCTTATTGTTAGACTTTCTTGCTTTACATCTTGCTTTTGTAAAAAAAGCATAACAACACCTACAACAAATGAACAAACGGCAAGAAAGGCAATAATATAGCGCCATGAGATACCTCTTGTAAGAAGATCGCCTGCAAGAATAACAGTTGAAAAGACCCCTACAGACCAAAAGGCATTGGTAATATTTAAATACCTCCCGGAATCTCCAGGGTGTATATCGGCAACAAGAGGATTAATAAGACCTTCAAGAATACCGCTTGCAAGCCCCAGAATTACTGTTGCTACCAAAAGAGCCATATAAGAAGGGGCAATGGCATAAACAATATAGCCAATAGTTAAACCAAACAAACCGGTAGTTAATGAACTCACTTTCCCAATTTTCGCAGCCATAAAGCCACCAAAAAAGAGGGATACAAAAATAAGCATTGAACGGATACCTTCAATACCTCCACCTGCAGAGAGAGAAAAGTTAAGTTCATCAGCCATTGCCAATAAACAAATTGGTGTAACGGTTGCACTTGCAGAATACAAAAGCATACAAGCAATTGCTCCGATATCTAGCGGTTTTAATTTTATACTCATGCAAAAAGAATACTTTATATTGCAAAAATGTTCAATGCACGTTATAATGAAAGTGAACAAAAACGGAAAAAAATTAGACTGTCTCCCCTAGTAATAAAGGCAAGGGAAAAATAGAAAGCAGTCAAACAAGAAGGTAAAAATGAAAAAAACAGTATATGTCATAGGACATAGAAATCCCGATTCAGATTCAGTAGTATCGGCAGCGGCGTATGCACATTTAAAACAAGAATTAGGACTAACGGGATGCAAAGCAGCCCGCGCCGGAAAAATGTCACCACAAACAGAATACATTTTTAATAGATTTAAGGTTCCGTACCCCGAATATATTCCGGATTTACTACCAAAGGTAAGCTACTATATGCAACAAGGTTGTGATACGGTAGATGAAGGAACATCACTCTGGGCTGCAGTTGCAAAAATGGAAACAAGCCAGTCAAAGGTATTACCAATTATTAATAAAGAAGGAAAGTACCAATCACTGCTTCACTACAATGCTTTTGCCCAAAACGTGCTAAAACTATTAAACCCAGAAAAAGAAGCAGCAGTAACAACTAGCATAAAACTTATACACGAAACATTAAACGCACAACCACTCATATTGAAAAATGAAGACGAACTTTTTAAATGTACAATCCTGGTAGGGGCAGCAGAGTTTTCAACATTTAAAACACTGCTCGATGAGCGCAAAAGTGAAAATGTGGTGGTAATTACAGGCGACAGAGAAGATGTACAAGAATATTGCATTAACTCAGGAATAAAAGCCTTAGTTGTAACATCGGGATTCGTAATAAATAAAGAGCTACGAGAAAAGGCAGAAAAAAAAGGCGTGTCGGTTCTAATAAGCCCATACGATACATCAGCAACAGCAATGCTCAGCGTGTATTCAACAGCAGTGTCGGTAATGGCCGACAAAGACCTAAAGCCAGTTAAACCATTCGACACAGTAAGAAAAGTTCAACCACTATTGCGTGAGTCTCCAAGTAGATGCCTTCCAGTCATTGACGACAAAGGTAGCGTAATAGGAATAATCTCAGAAAGTGACCTACTCCACGAAGCAAACATAGAAGTTATACTAGTAGACCATAACGAAGTTACACAGGCAGTAGACGGAATAGAAAATTATATAATACAAGAAATAATTGACCACCATAGACTCGGAAACCTGTCAACAAAGTACCCAATAACGTTTATAAATAAACCAGTTGGGGCAACATCTACAATTGTAGCAAACCTATACCGCGAAAATAGAGTCTCAATACCAAAAGAAATTGCATGCATACTCTTAAGCGCAATACTCTCAGATACGCTAATACTCCAGTCGTCAACAACAACAGACATAGACAGAGAAACGGCAGAATACCTTTCAAATATTACAAACCTAGACATACAAGAACTTGGTCAAGATATTGTAATGGCTGCAAGTAGAATAGGCGGCAGAACTGCAAGCGAAGTTATTCATCAAGACATGAAAGAATACTCAGAGAGAACATTTAAGTTTACGGTAAGCCAAATTGAAGTTGACAGCATGGATGAAATTCTTAAACGCAAAGAAGAATTTTTATCCGAACTTGAAATTGAAAGACGTAGCCAAAAATTACTCTTTTGCGCAATGATGGTAACAGACATTACACAATTAACCAGTATTTTGCTTGTTGCAGGGGACAAACCATTTATGCAACACATAAACTTTCCGTTGGCAGAAGATTCTGTATATATTGTAAATGATATTGTTTCTCGTAAGAAGCAATTGGTTCCACTGTTAAGCGAGCAAATTGAAAATTATGATGCGTAAATAATTAGTAGTTTAGAAAATAAGAAGTATTATGGACTTATAGCTTCCCAAGTGGCATCAAAGAAAACCTCATTTGATTCCCGTAACCAACCTTCAGGATACATATCTTTAGAAAAACTTGTATTAACTTTTTGTATATTGGTACCATAAAATGCAGCACTTTCAATTATTGCTACACTGTCAGAAATAGTTACTTCTTCTAAAGCACTACAGCCAGAAAAGGCATGAGATCCTATTTCTGTTACAGAACTTGGAATAATGACTTCTTTCAAACCTGTCTTATCTAAAAAGGCATTGCTACCAATTCTTGTTACTGGTACACCTCCAATATCTCCATGAATACGGGTTGTATTGTCTGTACCACCAACTTTTCCTTCTTTAAGAACATACCCTGTACCCGTTCCATCATCCACATAGGTTCCGGTAAAATCCTCTACTTCCGAAAGTACTGCAGCAGGTTTAGTTCCTGTTTTTATTACATTTCTGGTAGTGTCTAGCCAAAGGGAATAACCATCAGTGGGTGTAAACTTGGCTAAATCATCTGGTGTAATAGTATTATATATAACACCACCTTCTATTGATTTACCGGCAGTTATAACAATTTCATTATCACCGGTACTATGTGGCTTAATATCAATTCTTGCATTATCTTTAAGGGCACCCACTATCTCAATGGTACCACGACTTGTATCTGAATTATATTCATATCCTACAGTATTTTGTATAACAGGTGTTCCTCTAAGTTTTAAAGTTCCTGAATCAAAAACATAGACTCCATTATCTCCGTTATTTTCGCTCATTGTCCCTGCTGCTATCTCAAAAATACCATTTTTTATGTATACACCGCTTCCATTATCAGCAGAGTTACCTTGTATTTTACCGCCTTTCATAATAAAAGAACCGTTTTCAATATGCACACCGCTACCAGTTGTGGCTCTTCCACCAGTAAGAAGGAGGTTATCGCCAAGGGTTATAGTTATATCAGAAGAATTTATATACATAACCCTCTTTGTGCCATCAGCTTGAATAATTCCAGAATTGGCAGCATCAAGTCCTTGTAATGTTATATGCACATTATCAGCACTTTTAATTTCTATCATGCCATCATCAGAGGAATTTATTCCCCCATTTACAAGTCCTTCATTAGTAATAGTCCCGCTTACTGCCACTATACCTGATGGTACTTTTTGGGTAATAATACTATCTATTGCAGCTTGCACGTTATTAAAAGGATAATTTTGGCTGCCGTTTCCAAAATCTACACCATCTTCAGAAACATAAAAATTGGGACCATCATGCGGCAATAAAACCATAAGTTCATTATTTACAAGAACTATATTTGTTGCATCCCCTTCATCGAGAGCAAAGGTTTTTTTATCAGTTTCTGTAATATCGTATAACGAAGAAGCAGTAACAATTACTGTTTCAGAGCTAGGGTTGTGGGGAGTTATACCAATAGAACCTGAGAGCGCATTTGCTATTTGAATTATTGCACCGCTTTCAGATGCTATATTTGAATCAGTTAGCCCATTATCAAGTGTATTATTATGTACGAAAACCTCTCCACTCAAATTAAGTGTTGCCCCACTTTTTACAAAAATACCGCCCCCGTTAGAAGTAGCAGTGTTTCCTGTTATAGTTGATCCAACAAGATTAAGTGTACCGCTTTCAACAAACACACCACCACCAAAGTTATCTGTTCCTCCGCTTAGAGTTACATCATTCCCAAGACTTACATCAGAGCCTTTTATATGCAAAACTCTACCACCATTTGCTTTTAGCGTTGCCCCAGTACTACCATACCCATGAATACTAACCGAGATATCGCCTTCAATTACTATGGATTCTGTGACTTCACCTTCGATATAAATGCTAAATTGCTTTGAAGAATCATTTCGATTTTCTATTTCATGTATTGCCTGTGATACTGTTTTTAAAGGACTTTCTACTGTTCCTGCATAAGTGTCTTGTCCTTTTGTAGCATTAACATATATGTTATATCCATCATATTCCATTGTCTCAACAATAACACAACCAGAAGAAGCATCTCTATCATCTGTAAAGCCTACTCTACAAGTACAAGACTCTGTTAAAGGAATCCCTGTAGAAACATACAGTGACTGTTCATTTTTATGCGTAAATTGTATTGCATTGTCTCTATTATACATAGGGCCATTAATAGGACTACTCTTTAATAGTTTTGAATTAGGATTGTCCAAAATGCTCACAGTATCATTGTCTATACCAATACCATAGTCTACAGAATTTATACATATCGTTTTTATATCTTTATGAATGGGTTCATCGATAAGATTAAAAGCTAATACCCACTCATTATTATCTATATCTTTTACTAAGAGAGGGGAAAGAGGCTTGGGTGGAATTGAGTTTACAATTAATGTATATGAAAAAGAATCAAAGTCTCTCTGCCTGTCTACGTCAATTAGCGTAATTGTTGCAGATATATCACCAAAGTCTGAAACAGTATCAAGCTTTGTTAAAAAAGTAGGGGTTAAGATTAATTCAACAGTATTAGATTTTTCATTAAAATAATAATCTTGTGTTTTTCCTTCTACAGGAACTTTATCCCCCAACGGTTTATTTTTCCATTCAATATGATAATCAAGATTTATGTCTTGGGGATTTACTACATTAAATATAATTTTTTTTTCAGAATCGGAGGGAATATGTGCTACCCCATTTATAACAGGATATGTATCATCAAGATGATATCCTTGCACAGTCGCAACACTCAATTCATCAGATAAATATCCTGATACATCTATCGTAAATAAATCGCATGAAAACAAAAAAAGAGGAAATATAAAAAATGATATAAGAATAGAAAAAAGTTTAATTATTTCCTCTCCTATACATACTATAACATACTATTTTATAAAATTCAATAAAATGCATTGACTAAATAAAAAAACAACTATACAGTACGTTATGTTAAAAAATAATTCTTGTAAAAACTTTAATACTATACTCTTTGATTTAGATGGGGTGATTGTAGACTCTGCAAAAGGAATTGCTAATTGTGCAAACGCTGCACTTTCTCACTTTGGATATAAAACATTAGAAACATCTCTAATAGCAAGCTTTATCGGAAATGGAGCACGCAGACTTATTCAAGACACATTACAAGCGGCAGAAGTTACTGATGCAAATATGAAAAAGGCCGGAATTACATTTGAGATTTTTTTTTCATGGTATCTTGCATGGTATGAAAAACATGCTATTGAGGACACACCTTTATATAAAGATGTATATGTTCTCTTACAAAGCTTAAAGAAAAAAAATATTTACCTTGGACTTGTTACCAGTAAGCCTCTTGCAATTACAAAAATTGTTCTTGAGCACTACAGTCTTGACTCTTTTTTTGATGCAGTTGTTTGCCCTGAAATGATTACCCATTTAAAGCCAAATCCTGAAAGTCTCTCTCTTGCAATACGCATGATTGAGGAAAAATATACCACAAAATTAACACTTGCGAATATAGTAATGGTAGGAGACTCTGCCTCAGACATACAAGCAGGCCATACACTTGGCTGCAAAACATGTGCTATAACAGGTGGCATCGGTTGCACAAAAAAACTAATTGCCGAAAACGCAGATATTACTTTAACATATGCATGCGAACTAATGGAATTATTTTAGCCTACTCAGAATCGTAATTAATTAATGTTCTAACTTTTGTTGGTGCAAGTACTTTTTCGTAATTTAAGAATGGAAGACCTACAATGCCAAAAAATTCTGCAACGCTTGCTCCTGCTTGTTCAAGAATAGAACGTGCTGCATTAAGCGTGCCGCCGGTAGCAATAAGATCATCAATTACCAAGATATTTTGACCTTTTTGAATATCACTTTTATGAATTTCTACTTCGGCACTTCCGTATTCAAGTTCATATTTACACGACCAAACGTCACCCGGAAGCTTACCTTTTTTTCGAATTAAAATAAGCGGAATTCCAAGCCTATCTGCTAAAGGAGCAGCAAATAAAAATCCTCTCGACTCAACCCCTGCAACAGCATCAACTTTTATATCTTTGTACATTTCTACAGCACAATCAAGGCAATGCTTAAATGCTTCAGGATTTACTAGAATCCCGGTAATATCATAAAATAAAATTCCTTCATGAGGAAAGTTAGGCACTCTTCTAATTGCCTTGTCGATTAATGAAATATCCATGCCTCATTGTACCCCATACAGGGCTTTTTTTCAAGTGCTATTGAAAAAGGAAATATACACATTTTTAAAATGAAAGCCTTTTTTATGCCTTGATTTTTTTTACTATTACGAATATACTGCACCAAAGTATTAAAAAAGTAAAAGGAAGTTATGAATCTTTCGCAAAATCCTGCTGAGGCAACGTTAAAAGAGCTCCAAGAGCAAATAAAAATTCTCAAACATATAAACTATGAAAATTCTGAGCTAATCAAATATGAATCTATAGATAACTTAACTGGGCTGCTTAATAAAGATGCATTTTTTCGCGAAACACAAAAACTTCTTGATAAATATCCTGATGATAATTTTATCTTTATGCGCTATGACATAGACAAATTTCAAACAATAAATGCGTTATTTGGCTATGATGAAGGAGATAGACTTTTACAATATTGTGCCAATGAAATTGCCACAACAAAGAATAAAGTTAAAGAATGTGTAATAGGTAGAATGGATGCAGATATTTTTTGTCTATGTGTAACATTTGATCCTCACATAAATTTGCAACCCTCTGCTGCCGCAACAGAAATATTTTTAGAAGGATTCAGAGAAGATTACCGCTTTAATGTATCAGTTGGAATTTATTTTATACAAGACCCTAAAGAACCTTTACGCGACATCTACTCAAAAGCAACACTGGCTTCAAGAAAGTGTAAAGATAGCTCAAATATACACTCCTTTGTGTATGATGTGGCAACAGACAAAGAACTTACTCACCAACAAATAATTTCATCTGAAATGCATAAAGCATTAAAGCAAAAAGAGTTTGTAGTATTTTTCCAACCAAAGGTTGACTTAAAAACTCGAAACTTAGTAGGAGCAGAAGCCTTAGTGCGATGGAATCATCCCCAAAAAGGCATTATTCCTCCTTCAGAGTTTATTCCTGTTTTTTATCAAAATGGTTTTATTGCACAGCTAGACCTTTATGTATTTGAAAATGTATGTGCCCATATAAAAAGTTGGAAAGACAAAGGATTAAAAATTGTTCCTATTTCGATAAATATGACACAGGTAAGCATGATGGATGAACTGCTTCCTCAAAAGATTTTTACCTTTATGCAAATATATGGAATTGAGAAAGAGTATATACATTTAGAAATTACCGAAGGATCTTATTCTGTTGATACCGATAAATCAATAAAATGTGCAAAAGAGTTTAGCAAAAAAGGCATACATCTTGAAATGGACGACTTTGGAACGGGTATTTCTTCTCTTACAATGCTTCATGAACTTCCAATTGATACACTAAAATTAGACTTGCGTTTTATAAAAACCTATTCAGAATCAAAATCAAATGCAGGTATTATTCATTTTATTGTATCGCTTGCACGCCAAATGGAACTTGACCTTGTTGCAGAAGGGATTGAAACAGAGCACCAACTTGAGTTCTTAAAAAACATTGGTTGTGATATTGGACAAGGCTATTTATTTTCTAAGCCAGTAAATGCAGACAATTTTAAAGACTTGTTACAAAGCTGGGATATATCAACAGTCGAATACACAACAACAGATGAAAACCTTCCCATTAAAATGAACGATTTATGGATACCAGATTCCAATTTTAACATAATTTTTAACACGATTGCTGGTTCTGCTGCAATATATGAGTTTACAAAAGAAGTTTCCAGTGTAAAAGTCTTAAAAATGAATGATGACTACTTGCAAGTAATGGAAGTAGAAAAATCTGGAAAGCATCACACCTTTAATGATCTAGTACACTTAATTCAAAAAGACGATTTAGCAAAACTTCAGGCAAAAATAGCACAAACAATAGAAACAAGCAAACCCTTTAGCATGGAAGTCAGAAGAATTAATATCCCGGGAAAATCTTCTCCTAAGTGGGTAAAACTAAGCATGAAAATATTGTTTAAAACTAAAACTTCTACTCTTATGTTAGCAAATTTAGAAGATTTGTCGTCACAAAAAGATCATACAAATTATCTTGAAAGAGAAGCAAAATTACACAGGGATTATAAAAAACAACTTTCAATATATAAGGATGCAGAAAAAAGCGGCATTGCTACAATTTTAATTGAGCGAGATGGGCCAAAACTGGTATCTGCAAACGGAATTTACTTAAAACTATATGAGAGCTCTCATGATCATGCGCGCGCCCATGCAAAAACATTTTTTATGGATACAATACATCCCTATGAAAAAAACAATGTAAAAAAAGTTTTTTCATCTCTCATTGAAAAAAAACAAGACCATTTTAGATGGTCAATGAAAGCTTTAACAGTTACACAAAAACCATTTACCGTAATTGTTAATGGGCTTATGCGCTACCATGAAAATAAAATTTATGCAGATATTGTTGTGCGACCCTTTACGGCAAAACCTGAACATAAATAAAATTTTAAAACTATGTTTCATTTATACACATGCAAGAAGCTAGTATTTTTTAGAAAAAAACACTAGCTTCATTGACCATATTACCATATTTCATTAAAATATACGTATGAGTACACACACATTTAAAGGCGGGATTCATCCGCCCGACAGGAAAGAACTTTCACAGAATGAAAGCATTCAAAGTGTTTTTCCTGCAACCAAAACGGTTTATATCCCTGTAACACAGGGAGGTGCCCCAAACCAGCCAATTGTAGCTGTTGGGGACAAGGTGGTACGCGGTCAAAAAATTGCACAATCTGATGCCTTTATGTCAGCTCCTGTGCACTCTTCAGTTTCCGGCGTAGTAAAAGACATTAAAAACAATCTTGTTTCAGGCAATGTTGAAGCTTCTTGTATTATTATTGAAGCAGATGGTTCAGACAAAACGGACTTTTTACCAGTTTTAGATCCATTTACTTGTACAAAAGAAGAAGCAATTGCACGTGTTAAAGAGGCAGGTATTGTTGGTATGGGTGGAGCAGCGTTTCCAACACATGTAAAACTTAACCCTCCTCAAGATAAAGTAATCGAAGTTGTTATTGCGAATGCTGCAGAATGCGAACCATACCTAACAATCGACGAAAGAACTATGCTTGAAAATGCAGATAAATTTGTAGATGGTTTATCCATTGCAATGCATATTGCAAACGCAAAAGGTGGAATAATAGCAATTGAAGATAATAAAACTCATGTAGTTCCTGTCCTCGAAGATGCAATTGAAAAAGCCAATGCAAGCGAAAAAATAGGAATCGTTCTTTGTGCAACAAAGTACCCACAAGGTGGAGAGCGAAACCTTGTACAATCTGTACTAAAAAAAGAAATTCCTCAAGGTGGACTCCCTGCAGACATTGGATGTATTATTCAAAATGTTGGAACCCTTTGTGCTATAAGCGAAGCATTCAGAGAAGGAAAACCTTTAATTGATAGAGCATTCACTGTTTCAGGCGGTGCGTGCGAAGCTCCTAAAAACCTACTTGTGCCAGTTGGAACATTGGTAAGTGACCTTATGCCGGATGTATTTAATGCATCGAGCACAGAAACCCGAAAGATTCTTTCAGGTGGGCCAATGATGGGCTTTCCAATGAAAAGTGCTGATTTCCCTGTGCAAAAAAACACTTCAGGTGTACTTTTCTTAAATGAGAAAGAGGCAAATTTAACAGAAGAAGATCCATGTATTAACTGTGGCCGTTGTTTAAACTCTTGCCCATGCAAACTTACTCCTGTTATGATTGCACGCTCATTAAAAGCTAATGACCATGAAAGTGCAAAAAAATATGGCTTAATGAACTGCGTAGAATGCGGAGTTTGTGCCTATGTTTGCCCTTCAAATGTTAGACTCATACATAGATTTAGACTTGGTAAAATGATAGTTAGAAAAAAAGATGCGGCTGCAAAAGCTAAAGCTGACGCAAAGGGAGGAAAATAGATATGCCATTTCAAATAGACCCTAAGCAGTTAAACTTAGTAGCTAGCCCACACATAAAAGCAAATGTTGGAACCCAACACATAATGCTTATGGTAATTATAAGTTTATTACCAATTAGTGTATACGGTGTAATTCTTTTTGGAGTTCCTGCTCTTATTTCAATTCTTACATCTGTGGTTTCTTGTGTTTTCTTTGAGTGGGCAACACAAAAAATATTAAAACGCCCTGTTCAAATTTCTAACCTTTCTGCGGTTATTACAGGACTTTTATTAGCATTAACTATTTCTCCTGCAGTACCTGTATGGATGATAATTATAGGAGCCTTTTTTGCCATTGTAGTAGGTAAAGAATTCTTTGGAGGAATTGGGGCAAACGTATTTAACCCTGCCCTTATTGGACGAGGTTTTATGGTATTAAGCTTTGCAGCAACCATGGGAACATGGGTAAGCCCTGTAGATGCAACAAGTACTGCAACAGTTTTGGCAGAAGTAAAAGCCGGAAACGTAGTGTTTGGTGCCACCGATTACCTTCAACATTTTATAGGAAATGAAGGTGGTACAATTGGTGAAACTTCAGCAATGCTCATTTTGCTTGCTGCAATTTTCCTTATCGTAACAAAAATCATTGACTGGAGAACTCCTGTTTTCATGGTTGGTACCCTTGCCATTTGCGTATTTTTTACCGGTGAAGATATTCTAGCTCATGTTCTTTCAGGCGGACTTTTATTTGGTGCCGTTTTTATGGTAACAGACTATGCAACAGCTCCTGTAACGCCATACGGAAGAATGGTTTTTGGCGCAGGTTGTGGATTAATTACCTTTTTAATCCGCGAATTTGGCGGATTACCAGAAGGTGTTATGTTTAGTATTCTTATTATGAATGCAATTACACCATTCTTAAATAAATTAACCGGACGCCAATATGGACAAGGAGGTAAAAAATGAGTGACGTTTTAAAAATGTTAAAACTCGGTCTTACATTAGCAATTTTTGCCTCTGTAGCTTGTCTTTGTTTAGCCCTTGTAAATATTGCAACAGCACCGAGAATTGCAGCGGCTCAAGCAGCTAAAGCAAATGCTGGTATGACAGTAGTATTTGAAAATGCAACTTCTTTTGAGCAAACAGAAATACCTTCGATTGATGTTGGTAGCGTTATGATAAACAGTTTTTACCTTGCAAAAGATGGAGACAATATTATCGGTGTTGTTGTAAATGCAACAGGCCCTACATATGATGAAGCAACCATGCTTGTTGGCATTGACTTAAACAGAACCATTACCGGTATAGAATTCTTAGCATTAAGCGATACTCCTGGTTTTGGACAAGCAGCTGCAGAACCTACATTTAAAGATCAATTTACAAATCTTACTGTAGGAGATTTTGTTTCTCCTGGAGTTGATTTTGACGGCATAAGTGGTTCTACAATAACAACTGATGGTGTTACAAATATTCTAAATGTTGCAATTCGTGTGGGAACAGAATATTTAGCCGGTTTACACGGTGGAGCATAGGAGAACAAAATGGATAAGTGGACAATATTTTCAAGAGGTATCGTAAAAGAAAATCCTCTTTTAGTGTTAATGATTGGACTTTGTTCTTCATTGGCCGTAACAACAAACGTGTTTAACGGGCTTGGTATGAGTGTTGCAATGATGTTCGTTCTTTTAATGAGCGAGATAATCATTAGTATATTTAGAAAGGTAATTCCGGATGCAGTTCGTATTCCTATCTTTATTATCATCATTGCAACCTTCGTTACAATAGTTGACTT
>CAYJJW010000037.1:0-16626 GCA_964370555.1 uncultured Treponemataceae bacterium
CCAGTTCATTTGATTTTAACTATGATGGAAAAAGAGAGTATATATGCTTTTTTAATACATTCAATGCCTTTATTTCTCTACTAGGTGGAATGCTCTTTGAACTTGATATAATGGAAACTGAAACAAACTACTGTTTGGCTAGCAAGCGAATTCACAAAATAGATAAAATTGAAGATACATATCCAAAAAAAATGTTTATTGATCACCTCTTATCAAAATCTGATTACAATAAATTGAGCACTGGAAAGCTTTTTTCTCAATCTATTTTTTCAACAATTGAATATACTGAACTTGCATTTAGTAGAGCAAAACGAAGCATAAAACTCATGGCAGAATGCCTTTGGGGAGAAGACAATATACCGGTAACACTGCGAAAAAACTATACGCTAAATGAAAACGGTATTCTTGTACAATACATAATAAAAAATGATGGTGAAAAAAACTTAAAGGCAAAATTTGCAGTAGAAAACAATATATCTTTTTCACTTGGAACAAAAGAAACAGTAAAAGCAGAAATTGTAACAAGTGATTATCGAGGTAACCCCGATTCAGATAAACACTGTATATATAAAGATGGGGTATCATTAGTGCAACTGGAAGATACTAATGCAAGCACAAGTTTTACCTTTGAACTCAACGAACAAAGTGCTTTTTCAATGGAACCATATTACACATATAGAATGGGCCAAGAAAACTCTTTTGAGGGGCAGTACGAAGCTCACACCGGTATATTCTATTGGGATATCGATTTACCACCAGGATATGAAACTGAAAAAAGTATCTTTTTAACCATACGTCAAACTAAAAAAAAGCAGCTTGCAAAAAAACAAAAAAAATAGTACACTAATGTCTATGAATAGACGATTAATAACTTCAGCACTACCTTACGTAAACAATATTCCTCACTTAGGAAATTTAATTCAAGTTTTATCGGCAGATGTCTTTGCCCGTTTTTGTCGTAGCCGACTCTACGATACAATGTACGTATGCGGAACCGATGAATACGGAACTGCAACAGAAACAAAAGCAATAGAAGAAGGCAAAACGCCAAAAGAGCTTTGCGATTATTATCATGCAATACATAAAGAAATATACGAATGGTTTGGTATAAACTTTGACCATTTTGGCCGTACATCAGATCCTGAGCAAACAGTAATTGTTCAAGATATGTTTAAAGCATTGGATGAAAGAGGCTTTATAAAAGAACAAACAATAGAACAGCTTTTTTGTACCTCTTGCGATAGATTCCTTGCTGATCGCTATGTGCGCGGTGTGTGTCCGCACTGTAGCTACGATGATGCAAGAGGCGACCAATGTGAATCTTGCGGAAAGCTATTAGAGCCTACAGAGTTAAAAGAGCCTCGCTGTTTAACATGCTCTGCTACTCCTGAACTTAGATCTACAAAACACCTTTACATAGACCTTCCCGGTATTCAAAAAGAATATGGGCCTTGGATGAATGAAACTAGCGAAAAAGGTAAATGGGCTAAAAACGCCGTTCAAATGACACAAGCGTGGATTAGAGACGGTTTACATGAAAGAGCCATCACACGTGACTTAAAATGGGGAATACCGGTGCCAAAAGAAGGCTTTGAAAAAAAGGTATTCTACGTTTGGTTTGATGCCCCTATCGGTTATATTTCTATTACCAATGCACTTACAAACCTTATGCAAGAAAAAGCCAATAAAGGTGAAATAAGTCAAGACTTAGTACCTGATTGGAAATCTTGGTGGATACCAAGTGAATCAACGGCATCAAACGCTAAAAATCCTGTAGATTTATTCCAATTTATTGGAAAAGACAATATTCCATTTCACACCGTTATTTTCCCTTCAACCTTAATTGGTAGCGGAAAAGACTGGACCAAGTTATTTCATATGAGTAGTTCTGAATACTTAAACTATGAAAATGGAAAGTTTAGTAAGTCTAAGGGTGTTGGAGTATTTGGAAGCGATGCAAAAGAATCAGGAATTCCTGCAGATGCATGGCGCTTTTATATATTTTATAACAGACCTGAAAAGCAAGATACTCAATTTACATGGAGTGACTTTCAAGTAAAATTAAACTCTGAATTAATAGGAAACTTAGGTAACCTTGTAAACAGAACAACAACCTTTGTAAGCCGCTACTACGATGGCATTATTCCAGAAGGAAAGTCTAATGAAGAACTTTGGGCAAAGGTATTAGAAGGCGAAAAAAAGGTAACAGACTATTTTGAATGGGCAAATCTTAAAGATGCCATTCATGAAATATTTGCTATATCTGATATTGCAAACAAAGCCTTTCAAGACGGAGAGCCTTGGAAAACACGAAACGAAAATCCTGAAGCTGCTGCAAGTTTAATTCGAGATCTTTGTTATATTATTAAAGACTTAATGATTATGGTACATCCATTTATGCCACAATATGCAGAAAAAGTTTTAGGATTTTTTGGAAAATCAGGCTGTAATGCAAAGGTTGGCGTTAACAACAAAGAAAACGCCCTACTTTGGGATAACCTCGGTATAAAAGAAGGTTTAACAAGAGTTGACAACTCAGAAATTATATTTACAACACTAGACAATAAGGCAATTGACGCATACCGAGAACGTTATAGCGGAACACAAGCAGATCGGAAAGAAGCAAAAAATCAAGAGCAGCCTAAAAAACAAGAAAAGAAAAAAGAAAAAAAAGCGGCCCCTGAAATTACAATGGCAGAAAATCCTGTAGAGCATTTTAATAAGCACATTTGTCTAAAAGTTGCAACTATTAAAACAGTTGAAAAGCATCCTGAAGCAGATAAACTATACATTGAAACACTTGATGATGGAACTGGAACAGAACGAACTATTTTATCGGGTCTTGTGCCATATTTAAAAGAAGAAGAACTGTTAGGAAAAAATGTAATTATTGCCTATAACCTTGCTCCAAGAAAAATGCGTGGCATTGAAAGCCATGGTATGCTTTTAGCAGCAGATTATAAAGATGCAGACGGTAAAGACTGTGTAGAACCGCTCACCTGTGATTGGGCTACACCTGGTAGTTTAGTTGTATTAGAAGGTAGTGAAAATGCAACCGATAAACCTGAACTAATAGGAGCAGAAGAGTTTTTTGCAGTTGAAATAAAGGTTATAGACAAATGCGTACAAATTGCCGGTAAAAACTTAACTGTAGAGGGAAAACCACTCACTACAGAAAAAACCATAAACGGAAGCGTTCATTAAAACTTACAGTGCCTCTCTCATAGAGAGGCATTTTTATTGTTACACGATTTTGTGATTGTATGTTAAGGTATGCAAGTTTAAAATAATTAGGAATTACGCATTCCTAATTCGTAATTATAGTATTATCTAGTTGCGTATACGCATACTTCAGTGCTAACTGCGGTATGCATTCCTCGGGCAGTCATTTCGGCAATAAAATCCTCAGCTAAATATTCAAATCCCGGAATAGGAGAACAGCAATCAGTTAATAAGGTCATATTAGATAAGGGAATATACAAAGACAAATCTCGTATTGTATTTGCAACACAATGGCTTAAAGCTTGCCCTGCAATAAATATAGAACTTTCTTCTTTAAGTGCATTTATAAAGTTGTAGTTTGTACAAGTACTTGGATCATTTGCATCCGGAACTTCTGCTTGTACACAACTATAATGTTCTGTGTTTTGATTTGGAGATTTTTCAATATAGGTAATATTTTTTCCATCTGTACCCTTTTCCCATGCGTGTACAGCATCCCAAACATTTTTTTCAACTGCTACACCAACAGAGCCTTGTAAACAATGAGGTGGCCAAAGAGTAAGAGTATAACGTCCTCTTGCTTCAAGATTTTGAAGGTAATATTCTACATGAGGCATAAAATCAGGATTACTTGGTATATATCGTCCATTCATTACATCTTCATAGGTTATAGACGTAAAATCACTTGGCGTTGTACCTAAGGATGTTTTCCAGTATGCAGGATGTGCAATGTGATAATATGGGTGACAATCTTCGGTTAAAAAAATAGACTGAATGTTTTTTTCATTAGTGCGTACAAATTCTGCAAGACGAGCGCAATCTTCTTGAGCTCCCGGTACATATAAAGCACCATCAGGATGGCAAAAATCGTTTTGTGGGTCAATAATTAATAAAGCATTCATATATTAATATACCATGGGTTTAAGGGAATTGTCAAGTAAAATCGAATTCTCAAATTATTCACCGCTTTACAGTATTCACATTTTATGCTAATGTAGTAAAAACACTTAATTGAGGATACAAAATGTCAGATACATACGAAGTAGCATTAGAAAAAAGTAAAAAATTAGAACAAGATATACAAGCAAACCCTAAAAAATACCGAGTACTTACAGGAGATCGCCCTACAGGAAGACTACACATTGGTCATTATTTTGGATCTCTTCAAAATAGGGTGCGCCTTTCAAAATTAAATGTTCCTACTTGCATTCTTATTGCAGACTATCAAGTATTAACAGACCATGACGCCTTTCATGAAATATCACAAAACACAAAGCAACTGGTAATAGACTATTTAGCAGCAGGCATTGAGCCAAGTGATGATGTTATAATTTATCCGCATTCATACATACCCGAAGCAAACCAACTTATGCTACCCTTTTTGACCCTTGTTTCAAACTCAGAACTTAGCCGTAACCCAACGGTAAAAGAAGAAATTACAAGTGCAGGCATAAAAAGTGTAAATGCAGGAATGTACACCTATCCTGTGCACCAAGCTTGTGACATTCTTTTTTGTAAGGGAACCGTAGTACCGGTTGGTAAAGATCAACTTCCACACATTGAAATGACAAGAACAATTGCCAGACGCTTTAACGAAAAATTTAGTCCAAATAACCCAGTATTTCCAGAGCCACAAGCGTTACTTAGCAAAACTCCTTCAATTCTAGGTTTAGACGGAAGTCAAAAAATGAGTAAAAGCCGTGGAAATGCCATAATGATAAGCGCAACAGAAGATGAAACAGCAAAGCTTATTAAAAAGGCAAAAACTGATGCAGAGCGTTTTATTACCTATGACCCAGAAACTAGACCAGAAGTTGCAAATCTTTTAATGCTCATTTCACTTTGTACAGGGGAAGAGCCAGCTGCAATAGCAGAAAGAATTGGTGACGGTGGCGGCGGGATGCTAAAAAACATGCTTACAGAAAGCTTAAACGAAACACTCAGGCCTATGAGAGAAAAACGAGCTCAGCTTGAAACTCAAGAAGATTATATTCGCCAGGTGCTCTTAAACGGTGTAGATAAAGCTCGAGAAATGGCCGTAAACACGCTTAATGAAGTTAGATCTTGCATGAATATGGGAATTTAATTCCTAATTCCAAATGCTTAATTACGAATGTTTCAGTAAAATTAATTAGGAATTGGGAATTAAGAATTAGGAATTATTGCTTTTTACACTTGCCAAATACCCACAAATGCAGTATAATGTTCAATAATTGAACAATTGATATAAAACGTGCAAATGTGTTTCGGCCATGGCAAAGATTTTATATCATACACCCTCAAAAAATCTTTTGCCAATGGCATAAATCTCTTTAAAAAAAATGCAAAACAATACAGATATACAACATTTATCTCAATTACAAAAAACACTTACTCAAAACCCGTATGCAAGTCAAAGAGAACTTGCAAGCTCTACCAATTTATCGCTTGGAATGACAAACGCACTTTTAAAACGTTTTAGCGATAAAGGCTGGTTATACATGAAGAAAATTTCTGCACGAAATATTCAATATGTATTAACAAGCGAAGGCTTAAATAAACTTATGCGAAGAAGTTCAAGATATTTTCAAAGAACCGCTCGCCTCATGAAAGACTACAAAGATATTATTTGGACCCTTATCGAATCAAATAACTACAAAAGCGTTGTGATTATAGGAAACACAGACTTAGAGTTTTTATTTGACTTTGCATGTACAATGGCGCATATTCCACTTGTAAAAGCAAACTCAATTCCTACTATTTTTACCGATGATACTCTTTTTGTTTTTTGTGACACTCAAGTGTATAATGAAATGCACAACTCAAGCGAACATACTAACAACATAATTTGCATCGCAAATATTTTACAAGAACACACTATTGAGCAAGAGGAGCTACTATGGCAAGCAAATTAAAGACAAAAATTCTTTTTATACTATTTTTTGTTGTATCTCTACAACCAATATTTTCACAAGATATCTTTAACAAAAAGTTAACCGGTGAAGAACTTGAAAAGCTCGAAAATGGTGAAATTCTTATTAGAAGCATAGATAAAGCACGCAATATAAGTCTTAATCCTGTTAATGATGGGGCAAAAAATGTTATTGATACCATTAATAAACTAAAGCCTGCGTACCTTGCAGAAGTAATACAGGTGCGCCCCTATGAAGGAAATGAAAACTTACTTGATGAATTAAAACCTATCCTACTTGACATTGAAGGATATGTAGGTATTCCATATTATTCAGTTCAAAACGATGCCTATTATGACTTATACTCAAGTGCAGAAATACTATCAGAGAATGTAAGTGAAAACGAAGGGAGTCTTGCTGTAAACTTATTTATGAATCCCTTTGGAAGCATAGATGTAAACATATCTTTTGAACAAACAGAAACTGAATTATTTTACTTAATGGCAAATACCAACAAGGTAAAATATAGAGGTTTTAATGTAGTAAACGAAGATAACATGCAATCTATTGTATATGTTTTTAGGCACGAAGATTCAATTGTTTTGTATGGCATTGGCGGAGTTGATGCTATGAGCATTTTCTTTTTGCGCGACCGTATAGAAACATCTTTTATTAACCGTATAAAAACCTTTTGCCAATTTATATTTGAAAAACTATAGAGCAATTACGAATTACGAATTAGGAATTAATTTTATGAACATACTTATTTTAGCAGGCGGTTTTGGTGAAAGACTTTGGCCGGTGTCTAGTAAAGAATTCCCAAAACAATTTATGGCTCTTGATCAAGGGTTATCTTTTATACAGTTATCGCTTGAAAGAGCATTATTACTGGAACCAAAAGGAAGTATCTTTATTGTAACAAGGCAAGATATTCTACAAACTACCGTAGAACAATGCAAGACTTACGCACAGACACTTTCAAGTGATGATAAAAAACGCTTAGAACAAAAACTTATTGTAATTGCAGAACCTTGTCAAAAGCACACTGCCCCACCAATGGCTCTTGTTTGTAGATACATTCAATCTTTGGGAAACGAAAAAGAACCCTTACTTGTTTTAACCAGTGACCACATAATACATCCTTTTGAACAATTTAAAAATGACGTACAAAAAGCAGTAATTGAAGCGAAAAAAAACAGATTTATGTGCTTTTTAATTCCGCCAACAGAACCTGCTACAGGCTTTGGTTATATACAAGTTTCAAAAACAGATGAAAAAGAAGTTTTTTCTATTGATTTATTTAAGGAAAAACCTGATTTAGAAACAGCAAAACAATATTTAAAAGATGGAAACTTTTGGTGGAACAGTGGAATGTTTTGTGTTCTTCCCACGGTATTTATGAATGAACTTACTATCCATTCTCCTAATCTTGTTCAGTCATTTTTACCCATCGCGCTATCAGAATCGCCTTACATAGAAGACAGAGACGGTATACAAACAATATCAACATGGCAATATATGATTAACTCATACGAAAAAGCCACAGCAATTTCTGTTGATCATGCACTTGCAGAAAAAACAGATAAAGCCTTTGCCATTAAAACCTGTTTTGGTTGGCACGATATTGGCACATGGGATTCTTTTGCAAGTCAATTTACCGATAACAACGAAAGCAATGTAACCGTAGGAAACGTAGCACAAAGCGACTGCAAAAATTGTTTTGTATATTCAGATGCCCCTGTAGTACTTTGCGGAGTAGAAGATTTACTTGTTACCGTAAAAGATGGTAACGTATTAATAATGAAAAAAGGTTCGAGTGAACTCATAAAAGAAACGGTTAAAAAACTAGATTAATTACTAATGACTAGGTACAAGTTACTAATTGTGGTGGGCTTAGATAATTAGTAATTACTAGGTACTAGTTACTAAATTGTTCTATGCGAAGGGCGTCATTCTGACTCTGCTATCTGCTGGACTACAGGAAGAATCTATTAGCACGAAGATTAAATTCTTCAAGGGCTCAAGAATATTGGGTAGACTCAGAATGACAGAGTGCGAGTATACGCAAAAGGAATATAAATGGAAAATGTAAAAAATAATGAAGAAAAGTGGGACTTGGTATTAGAACCACATAAAAAATTATTAGATTTAAAACTTAGAGAAGTTATTCGCTATAGAGACCTTATATACATGTTTATAAAAAGGGACTTTGCCGTAGCGTATAAACAAACGGTATTGGGACCCCTTTGGTATGTAATTCAGCCGTTTTTTTCTACCGTAATATATACGTTCGTATTTGGAAACATTGCAAACATTGGAACAGATGGCGTTCCCTACACACTTTTTTATTATGGTGGAACAATGCTATGGACATATTTTACTGCATGTTTAAACGCCTGCGCAGGTGTTTTTACCGCAAATGCCGGTATGTTTGGTAAAATATACTTTCCCCGGCTTGTAGTACCCATTGCAAGTTGTGTAGGCCAAATTATAAAACTTGGTATTCAATTTGCAATGCTTTTAATTATTTACGCCTACTTTTTATTTACCGATGCACCAATTCAGCCATCATTTTGGATGCTAGCCTTCCCTCTTTTAATTATGTGGATTGGAATGCTTGGTGCCGGTATGGGTATGGTAATATCTGCCCTTACAACAAAGTACCGCGACTTAAACCAATTATTGGCATTTGGTATTCAACTTGCCATGTATGCAACTCCAATTGTATATCCTTTATCGCAAGCACCCGAACAATTTAGATGGTTTTTTTATATAAATCCTATGAGCGCCCCCATTGAACTTTTTAGAATATGGTTTTACGGAGCCGGAAACGTTCCACCTATGATGATTTATATAAGCTTAGCCTGGACCGCCTTTTTTATGTTTATAGGCTTAGTATTATTTAATAAAAATGAGCGAACCTTTGTGGACGTGATTTAATTACGAATTACTAGGTACTAGTTACTAATTGTGGTGGGCGTAGATAATTAGTAATTACTAGGTACTAGTTACTAAATTGTTCTATGCGAAGGTTGTCATTCTGACTCTGCTATCTGCTGGACTACAGGAAGAATCTAATTTTCTTTGAAATATTTCTACCATTACAATAGACTTTTGTCGATAAATATAATATATAAATATTATAACTTGGAGAAAAGAGTGCACATAAAAAAATTAAAATTAACAAATTATCGCGGAATCGAAAACTGCACTATAAATTTTAATTCATCGATGAATGTAATAGTTGGTGCCAATGGACGAGGTAAATCAACCATTCTCGATGCATGTGCATTACTTTTAAATAGAGCAATTCCAGGATTCCAGAACAACTTGACTTTTAAAAAAGAAACAGATATAACAAAAGATAAACATGAAGCAAATTTAGAGCTTGAATTCTCTGCTGAAATATATAATATGATTGATTCCAGCTTAGAACCGTGCACAGTTACCTATGCTCCTTCAAAAATTAAAAACGCACGATACCATTTAAATTTCTTAAATGTTAGAAATACTTTAGTTGAAGATATTATTATTAATGAAAAGCAAGTACCACTTCCTATAATTGCCTACTATCGAACTGAAAGAGCAGTGTTTGATATACCAAAGCGTTTGCGAACCAAGCATTATTTCAAACCTATAAACGCATATGATGATTGCTTAGCTGGAAAAGCAGACTTTCGTTTATTTTTTGAATGGTTTAGAAACCAAGATGATATCATAAATGAGCAATACAGAAAAACAAATATTCTCGTAGATACATTAAAACCTATAAAAGAAGCAATATCAAATTTCACAGGATTCCATACTCTTGAGTACACGAGAAAAGGTGGGAACAAGCTTCTACTAAAAAAGACACTGGATTCAGGAAAAGAAGTATCACTTGATATCCAACTTCTTTCTCAAGGTGAAAAAATATATATTGCCCTTATTGGAGATATAGCCAGAAAATTGATGATGTTAAATCCAACTTCAAGCGACCCCTTTAGTGGGAACGGTATTGTTTTAATTGACGAAGTAGAATTACATCTTCACCCAAAGTGGCAAAGAGAAATTTTACAGAAACTGGCAAAAACATTTCAAAATTGTCAATTTATTGTTTCTACTCATTCACCACAAGTAATTTCAAGTGTGTCAGATGCTGCCATATTTAACTTAGACACTATAAGTAATGAAAAAGCAACAAATGCTGAAATGCCACTACAAAGTTATGAAAATACATATGGTAAAACTAGTAATCAGGTTTTAGAAACAGTGCTAAATGTTAAAAAGAGAGATTCAAAAATTGAAGAAATTATTTCTAATATTTATAACTTGATTGAAACCAATATTGAAAAAGCAAAGATCGAAATTGAGATGCTAGAACAAATTATTGGTCCAGATCCTGAAATAACCAGAATGAATGCTCTTGTAAAAAGGATTTCAATATTAGGTAAATAAATGAAATATATTAATAAGAACCAGCAAAAACATCCTGATATAGTAAAATTTGAAAAGCAGCAGGGAGACTGGACAAGCCTAAGCACACCTCTAAAACAGAAAGTATCAGCAATACTACGAAATGAACAGTGGAACAAATGTGCATACTGTGAAGATACGCTACCAAATATCAAAAACTCCAAGGCAATTACATACTCACATATGGAGCATATTTATCCTAAAACGGTATATAAAGATAAAACTTTTAACTACAACAATGTTGTAATATCATGTGGTAAACAGGACAGTCAAGGTTTAACAATAAATCATTGTGGACATAAAAAAGATAATTATGATCCTCAAAAAGGTTTTATTTCTCCACTTCAAGATGATTGTGAAAGCTATTTTGATTATACATTTGATGGAAAAATAGTACCAAGCAATAATCAACAAAACGCTCTTACAACAATAACCATATTAAATTTAAATGATTCAGAACTTTGCGAAAAACGAAAAAGCATTATTGATTCATATTTATTTGTATTAAAGGAAGGGTCTGAAGACTTAGAATTAGATACAGACAGCTTTAAAAAACTATTAGATGCTTTAATAGAATCAGATAGTTTTTACACTACACATAAAGTAATACTTCAAAAGCTAATTTCATAACATAAAATAAGAGAAAAATATTTAAAATCCTAATTACGAATTATTAGGTACTAGTTACTAATTAGGTAATTCCTAATTCCGAAGGCCTAATTATGAATTGTTAAAGCGTAAGTTCCCTGTCATTGCTTGAGCGTAGTCCCCCTGTCATCCTGAGCGTAGTCGAAGGATCTAAACCACAGATTACACAGATTTATAGGATTTCTATTTTTGAGGTATTTCTGATATGCGAAGGTTATCATTCTGACTCTGCTTTCTGCTGAACTACAGGAAGAATCTATTGCCTCAAAAGATAAGATTCTTCAAGGGTGCAGATATTGGGCAGACTCAGAATGACAGAGCCAAGTAAAAAAATAAATACATCTTTATGTTGTAATTAATTTAATAATTTAAGCAAAGTTTTTTATATAAATTTAGTAGTAATAATCTGTGTAATTCTTGCGGTTATAAAAACTGAAACAGATCATAGATTCTTCAAGAGTGCAAGAATATATGGTAGACTCAGAATGACAGGTTGAATAGGATAAAACAAAGGAAATAAAATGAGTACAGTAATAAAATCTGAACATTTATCAAAATACTATCGTCTTGGGGTTATAAACAATGGAACCCTTTTTAGAGACATTCAAACATGGATGGCACGTAAGAGAGGAATTGAAGACCCGCACTCCAAAATTGGAAGTGCACACCACTTTGATGCAACAAAAGAAGGCTTTTGGGCATTAAAAGACTTAGACTTTGAAATAAAGCAAGGCGACCGTGTTGGCATAATTGGTAAAAATGGTGCGGGTAAGTCTACCCTTCTTAAAATATTGAGTCGCATTACTGCCCCAACAGAGGGAAACGTAAAAATAAAAGGCCGTGTTGCAAGTTTATTAGAAGTTGGAACCGGCTTTCATCAAGAGCTTACAGGACGTGAAAATATATACTTAAACGGTGCTATTTTGGGCATGAAGAGGCGCGAAGTAGACCGCAAACTTGATGAAATTATAGCCTTTAGCGAAATAGACAAACACATAGACACCCCTGTAAAGCGCTATTCTAGCGGAATGTACGTAAAACTTGCTTTTTCTGTAGCCGCACACTTAGACAGTGAGATACTTATAGCCGATGAAGTATTAGCCGTTGGAGATGCCGCTTTTCAAAAGAAGGCGCTGGGTAAGATGAATGAATTAAGCACAGGACAAGGGCGAACAGTATTATTTGTGAGTCATAATATGGGGTCAGTGAAGAACTTATGCAGTACAGGTATATTGTTAGAACAAGGTGCTATTGTAAAGCAAGCTGGTATTGATGAAGTCATTTCTGGCTACATGGGGGTTGAAGACCATGAGAATATTACCGAAATTAAGCCATGGATAAATCCAGGTAAGATGTATAGCGAGTATTTTAACCCTTTGCGCTTAGAAGTGTTAGATATAGATGGCAATGAGCAAACAAAACCATTGGATTATGATAAAGAGTATAAGGTACGACTGACGTTTGAGGTGAAAGAAAAAAATAGTTTATTAAACTATGGAATACATGTGTTTTTAGGTACAGAGCATATAGCTGTTATTCCTCCAGGCGATAATTATATTGATTCATTAAAGAAAGGTATAAACACTATTGAAGCAAAGATACCAAAATATTTTTTACCACCAAATAAGCAGTATAGATATATTGTTGATGCTTCAATTCGAGACCAAAAGTGGATTATATCCCCAAACGGTTCTGATGTTTTTACAGCAATCTATACAAAAGAGCACAGCAATTTGATGTACTTGTTCAATATTTGATAAAAAGGAAAAACACTATGAGCAAATATAAATTTATTTTATTCTGCAAAACATATAAAGCGGACTTTAAACGATTTATTCTTCTTAAGAAAAGTATCGATAACTTTAATTTAGATAATATTCCTTTTTGCATTGTATGCCCAAAATCAGATATTGAGTATATAAAGGTTAATACTGTCACTGGTGATGAAACATATGATATTCTTTTTTACACGGATGAAGAAATAATAAATAATGAATACGAGAATCATGAACAAAATTGGTATACACAACAAGTTGTAAAATTAGTATTTTATAAAAAGAAAATTTGTGATTATTATTTAATGCTAGATAGTGATTGTTATTTTATTCAAAACTTTGAAGTAAAGGACTTCTTTTATGATCAAACTACAATTTATTTTCCATTAACAGGATCAATAAAAAATAGTACAAAATATGCGTCAAAACAAGTAGCCTCTTTTAATAAAATAAAAACTTTTTTAGGACTAGATATATATTATACATTTGTTGGAATGCCTACAATGTTCATTTCATCTGTTTTAGAAGATTTAGAAAAAAATGTACTAGTTCCGAAGCAAATGACATTTAAAGATTTAATTCAACTTTCACCGTATGAGTTGGTATGGCATAATTATTATGTGTTAAAGAAAAACTATAACATAATAGTATCAAATCCAACATTTAAGGTTTATAACTACCATAGAGACTATATTGATGATGTGAACCATGGAGTAACAATTAAAGACTTACAAAAGGAAGGTTTTCTCGGTGTTTGTCTAAACAATGGCTGGGTAAATGCAAGTATATTTAAGCCTCATCCATTTCAAAAAATAATTACATTTTATCGTTCTTTTTTTTCAAAGTGGCATTTCAGAGACACAGGATTCAGAGATAAGCTAAAAAACAACAATTTGTTTTCAAAAGCACTTTACGTTAGAGCATTACGTAAGATAAAAAATGTGCTATTTAAAATAATTAATAAAGAAATATCAAAAAGAAAATTTAGTCTTTTATCTCAACATAAAAAAGAAAAAAAAGTGTTAATTATAGAACCTAATATTTGTCACTTTGAATTATTACCAAGTAGAGCTAATATTTTTATTGAGATGGGCTTTTTCGTTGACATCATTAGTGCTAAAGAAACAAGAGAGTATGACTGTTTTTCTAGGTTTAATTCATCCTCAATGCAAATACTATATCTTGACTATGAACACATAGTTAGTATTTGGAACAGTAAGTTGATGAAAAAATATGAATATGTTGTACTTAACACAACTTATGATTATAGGAGGAAGGACTTGTTTTTTAATATTCATCCTATAAATTATTTACCAAAAAAAACTTTAATACTTGGTGAACATTCCTTCACTAATATTAAAAATTATTCAATTAGGCTCGGGAACAAAATTTTGGTGGGCGGACTAAATATACCACAAGAATATAAAGATAATCCGTTTATACTTCCACTAAGAGCTTTTTATTTAGGTAATATTGACTCAAATATACAAAAAGACGGAGTGACAACTATAGTAATACCAGGGTTTAATGGAAAAAGTTTGGAATTCTTGATAAAATTGACATCTCAAATAGTAAAAAGGGGACATCAAAATTTTGAGTTTATTGTTGTTGATAAGCATTTTGAAGACACAGAATGTTATCAACAAAAGTGTGATGATATTGTACCTGGCAAAATAAAAATAGCAGGAAAAGTTTCATTTGAAACTTTATTTGAGTTCATAGAAAGTGCACACTTTCTTTTCTCATGTTTAGATCCTGAAAATGAAAATCATGAGCGTTATAAAACAATTTCTACTACTGGCTCTCTACAAATATCTTTTGCAAGTCGAAAACCATTAATAATAGAAAAATCGTTTGCAGACTTTTATGAGTTAACAAATGCAACTTCTTTAGTATATGAAACAAATAATAACATATTAAATGCCCTAGAAGAAGCTATTGAAATGACGAATGAAAAATACAAAATCTTAGCAAAAAATATTTTTGAACTAGGAAAAAAACTAGAATTAAGTACAAAAAAACAGATAGTACAAACTGAGGATTGAGGCAATGCTAAACAAACCAGTACTTTTTCTCATTTTTAATCGACTCGATACAACAAAACAAGTCTTTGAAGCCATCCGTCAGGCAAAACCTCCTCGTTTTTATATTGCATGTGACGGAGCAAGAGAAGACAAAAAAGGTGAAGCAGAAAAAGTACAAATGGTAAGAGATTTTGTACTTTCTAACATTGATTGGAAATGTGAAGTTAAAACACTTTTTCAAGAAGAAAATTTAGGCTGTAGACTAGCAGTTTCTGATGCTCTAAATTGGTTTTTCAATAAAGAGGAAGATGGTATTGTATTAGAGGATGACTGTCTACCAACACAGAATTTTTTTAACTACTGCTCACAAATGCTAGAGCTTTACAAAAATGATACAAGAATAGGTTTAATAAGTGGATTTAATATTAAGGGAAGTCATAAAGATACATCAAATGACTATTTTTTTTCTAATCTAGGTGGAATTTGGGGGTGGGCTTCATGGCGTAGAGTTTGGAAATATTTTAATTTTGATTCAATGCAAAATTGGATGAATCCTGAAGTTAGAAATCTTTTCTTATACAATTATGGAGATACTTTTTTTCAATCGCGTAATCCTATTTATAATCATATGGTTAACAAAAAAATAGATTCATGGGCTTACCATTTTTCTATAGTAAGGGCATTAAACAGTTTTATCGCAGTTGTGCCGTCAAAAAATTTAATTAAAAATATTGGAATAAATGATTTAAACGCAACTCATACTACTTCACAAGATTTTTATTTAGAAACTTTACAAACATATGATAATTTATCATTTCCTTTAAAAGAAAATACTATTGTAATTCCAGATTTTGAATATGATTATTTTTTCTTAAACCGAGAAGAATACAGCAAAGAAAAAGTTAAGCCAAAAATTGACATCATAAGACATATAAAACGTTCAATTAGATCGATTCTAAAATACTTTATAAGAACAATATTACAAATCCACAAATAAAAGGAAAAATAAATATATGAATATTTCAGTATTTGATACAACTATTTCAGATTCAAACCTAGGTAACGCAATAATAATGGATGCAGTTTATAAAAATCTGAATGAAATTTTTCCGAATGACTTTGTATTTAAGATTCCAGCAAATGAACTTACAGAGCATACATTAAACTTTATTAAACAAAGTGAACTTCAAGTATTTGGGGGTACAAATGTTTTATGCCCAGAAATGGAAAAGTATTCTCAATGGGGAATAAATACTAAGAATGTTAATTCAATTCATAACTTTTTATCAATGGGCTTAGGTTGGTGGCAGCACTCGGATGTAACAAGTAAATACACTGTAAGTGTATTGCAAAAACTGTTTTCTAACAATTTTTTACACTCAGTAAGAGATGAGTATACAAAGCAAAAATTGATTGATATTGGTATTAACAATGTTATAAATACAGGCTGCCCAACACTTTGGAATTTAAATACTAGTAATATAAAAACTACAAAATCAAATTCTGTTTTAATAACACTAACTGATTATAATATGAATAGAGAAAAAGATGCAGAATTGATTGATATACTAAAATCAAATTATAAACAGGTATACTATTGGATACAAGGTT
>CAYJJW010000038.1:0-16074 GCA_964370555.1 uncultured Treponemataceae bacterium
AGGGTAGCTGCATCTATATAACTCATTACTCTTATCCTTTTGTTTATTTATGTCTCTTATTGTCTATAATGAAGCCGCTTGTGCTTCCATTTTACATTTGTGAAAATCTTCTGCTTCTTGGTCTTTAAATGCTCTCATTCGCATCATCATATTATCCCAGTCTACTAAGTGACCGTCAAACTCAGGACCATCAACACATACAAATTTAGTATCGTCTCCGATAGTTACACGGCAACCACCGCACATACCGGTACCATCAATCATAATGGTGTTAAGTGAAACAGTTGTAAAAACATTAAATGGTTTTGTTGTAAGCGCACAGAACTTCATCATAATAGGTGGTCCAATTGCAACAACTTCTTCCGGTTTATCTTCTTCACAAATTTTCTTTAATGGTTCTGTAACAAGACCTTTTGTTCCTGCACTTCCATCATCAGTCATAATAATAAGCTCGTCTGCACAAGCTCTCATTTCATCTTCAAAAATAATGAGATCTTTAGTTCTTGCTCCAATAATTACAATAACTTTATTACCAATGGCCTTGTGAGCTTGAACAATAGGGTAAAGAGGTGCAACACCAATACCACCACCTACACATACAACAGTTCCTTTTTTTTCTATGTGGGTTGGGTTTCCTAAAGGTCCTAAAATAGCTCCAATAGCATCACCTTCTTTTAAGTGTGAAAGCTTTAGAGTTGTGGCTCCTACAGCTTGGAAAACAAGCGCAATCCAACCTTCTTCTGCATTTGCATCTGCAATTGTGAGAGGAACACGTTCTGCAAAATCGGTATCTAATTGTACTAATACAAATTGACCGGCTTTTCTGTTTTTTGCAATGTCAGCTGCTTCAACTTTGTAGTAAAAAACATCACTTGATAATTGTCGTTTTTCGATTATTTTATACATAATTTTATCCTTATTGCGAAAAAATATATCATATTTATTTAAAAATGTATATAGGTAATCGACTTTTTTTTATCGATTAGTTTTAATTTTGTTAGCTAAAATTTATTTAGCATATAAAAATTTTTTACAGAACTTGATTTTTTTAGCCATTTACTATATATTTCTGATATATAAAAAAGTTAATTTTAGAACATTATTATACTCTATATACAGTAAAAAGGATATTCGATGGGCGAGACAGAAGTCAAAAAAGTTAAATATTCAATTACATTAAAACTTATTGTAATTATTTCCGTTCTTGTTGTGCTTTCACTTGGGTCGGTTATCGGAATTGTTGCGTATCTTGTACGAGATGATCTTCAAACTAACGCCGAAGAAAACAACTTAATTATTAATACGCATGTTTCAGACGCAGCAGAAAAAGAACTCTTGTCTATGAGAGCAAATGCATTTTTACTTATGAACTCTCTTTCGGTGATGGGGAGTCAAAGTTTGCTTTCCGAGCAATATTCTAATTTATTTTTTGAGCGCAACCAAACTATTGCAGCGGTGATGCTTGCATCACCTCAAGATTTGTCGCAATCACAAGTAGCAATTTCTACTGAAATAATTAATACAAAATTTCTCAATTCAAACGGTATAGAACGTTCTGCTTTATATACCTTTTTAAACTCTGTAGAAGAATCTATCAGTCGTTCATCAAAAGGCGAAATTATTGCCGTAAATGCAAGTGCAAGTTTTGGAAATAATATAATTGCTCTTATGTATCCTTGGCTTGAATCAACAAAAGAAGAATCTCTTATAATATTGTTTTCTATTGATTCTTTAAGTCAAACATTTGGAAGTGGAACATCAAATACAACCTTTATGGTAAATGATACAAACGATTTGCTTATTCATCCTGATGCAGAATTAATGAAAACAGGTGGCAATATGTCGAATCTGTCATTAGTAGAGCAAATGAGACAAAATAATGATACAAGTCGCCAAGTTGTTTTTACCGATGAGGATGGAGTAGAGTATTTTGGAGCCTATACAAAACTGTCGGTTGCAGATGCTGCTGTTATTACTACAATTCAATCTTCTATTATCTTTGAAGCGGTAAACAATACCGTGTTGTTAAATATCTTTTTATCATTAGCAGTACTTTGTTTGGCTATTTTATTTATTTGGTTTTTTTCTCGTTCGATAAGTAAACCTTTAAAAATATTGGCCGGTGCGTCAGAAAAGATTATGAAGGGCGATTTTATACTCGACCTTAAGCCGAGAAGCCATGACGAAGTGGGTTTTTTAACGTCACTTTTTACCAGAATGGGGAGTGCCCTTGAAACCTTTGGACGCTTTGTTAATAAAGAAATTGCTCTAAAAGCAATGGCCGGTGAACTTGAACTTGGTGGAGAAACAAAACATGCAACCATTTTCTTTTCGGATATTCGCTCCTTTACTGCAATTTCAGAAAAATTAGAACCACATGAAGTTATTGAGTTCTTAAATGATTACATGACTCGAATGGTTGCCTGTGTAAAAGATACAAACGGAACGGTAGATAAGTTTATAGGGGACGCTGTGATGGCTGTTTGGGGTGCTTCAACCAGTGAGGGAAGTGCTGCCCTTGATGCTTTAAATGGTATTAGAGCCTCTTTAATGATGCGTTCTGCCCTTATAGAGTTTAATGTAGGTCGCGGCGGCGATAAAAAGCCCATTATTAAAATTGGGTGCGGATTAAATACAGGCCCTGTAGTTGCAGGCCAAATGGGGTCGTTAGAACGCATGGAATATACCGTTATTGGAGACGCAGTAAACTTTGCTTCTCGTACTGAAACACTTACAAAGCCATTTGGAGCAGATATTCTCATAACAGAAGATACCTATGAATTGGTAAAAGAGCACGTAATTGTAGAAAAAATGCCTTCGGTAAGTGTAAAAGGGAAAGAAAAACCGGTAAGTATTTATGCAGTGGTAAATATGCCAAATGTTACAGATATAAAAGGTGCTGGTAAAGAAGGTCCTAAAACAATTGAAGAGCTACGTACTTTATTGGGAATGCCTACTCCCGATTTTAATAAAGTTGATGCCGATGCAGAAGAAAAAAAATATAAGATAGGTGAATAGTAACGGTGGAAATAGAAAAACGATTTACAATAAGTGATACTCTCGTTACAATTGCATGTCTTATAGGTTTTATGTATTATGTTAGCCTTTTTAATGGGGTATTAAATCAATCTCTTGACAAAATTAATGAACAGCCTATAGGTACAATTACATTTAAATATAAATCTGCCCAACGAAAGCTTATTGATAGAGTTTTATGGGATAGGGTTAAGCAAAACTCTCCTGTGTATAATGGGGATATAATTAGAACAGCAGAATTATCAGAAGCTACGATAACCTTTGTAGACGGAAACGTAATAGATTTATATGAACAATCTCTTGCGCAAGTTTTTTTAGATTTAGAAGAAGGTACCGCTATTGATTTTTCAGGTGGTGGTGTTTCTATCGATACAAGTTTATCAGCGAATGGCATAACACTTTCATCCGGAAGTGCGAATGTGCAAGTGTCAAAAGGCTCTGTATTAAGTGCTGTAGCTCCAACAGTAGCGACTGCAAGTACTTTAAATCAATTATCCTTACAAATGACCAGTGGAGAAGCTCAGATTTTACAAGAAAATGGAGAACAAGGCCTTTCTTTGAGTGAAGGGTCTTCTCTTGTGTTTGATGAACAAACAGGTGGCTTTATTCCACCAAGTTTAAGCGTAGTTACACCTGCTTCAAATGTAAAGTATCTTGCACAAGGACAAACAGCGAATATTCCCTTTTTGTGGGAAAAAGAAAATATAGAGTCAAATGAATATATTATTTTAGAAACATCTCGAAAAAGAGATTTTTCAGAGGTAGTTGAACAAATTAGTTTTACCAATGTTAATGCTATATCACTCAATATGGACGAAGGTATATGGTATTGGCGAGTGTACACACAGTCTTTTTCTTCGATGGTTACGGGTACAATACAAGTATTTTCTGTACCGGCTCCAAATGCCATAGTTCCTGCAAATGCAAGTGAGTTTACCTATAGAACAAAGGCTCCTCAGGTACGATTTATGTGGAATGATGATGAATATGCACGCTCTTGGCTTTTTGAAGTTGCGGATAATGAAGCAATGCAAAATCCTCTTATTTCGCAAATTACAAATCAGCCATCCATAATTGTTAATACGCTTGATGGAGGGCGTTATTATTGGAATATTAAACCTGCTTATTCTACAAGTTTTTTAGGACAAGATAGTTTTGCAACAACTGAATCTAAGGTTAACTATTTTGATGTAATAGAACAGGGTGAATTAACAAAAGCAGAACTTGTTCTACCGCTAGAAGGTGGCTTTATTGATGCTAATAACGCACAAGAAGGGCATCATTTTTCATGGAAATATGATTATGAAGCAAGTGATTATACCATTCTTATTAGTGAAAACAGAGATTTATCTTCTCCTGTTGTAGAGCAAACTATAGACGAAAATTATTATATAGTATATCCCGATGTTGCAAATATTTCAGAAGGTACGTGGTATTGGGCGGTAACTAAAAATGATTCTGAAGGATCAAAGTCCGAACAAAGTGATGTGCGTACAGTATTTTCTGTTGAAGGAAAGGTTGAACAAAGAACACTTTTTCCACCCGATGGCTATAGTGTTGCAGAAAATCTTATTATAGACACAACCTTTACGTGGAAAACAAATTTACCTTTTGCAATGAAATTTCAAATAGCCCGCAATGAAGATTTTTCAGATATTTTTATTGAAGATATTTTACGAACAACTTCTGTTTCAGGCTTTTCTATTCCCGTTGGTACATGGTATTGGCGAATTATTGCAGATTCAGCGGAAACTACTGTTCCATACAAAACAGAGCCAAAAATGTTTACCGTTTCAACGTATTTAGAAAAAGTATTTGTAAGTGATGTAAGTGCAGAGCTACCGGTGGTTGTAAGGCCATCTGTTCCAATGGAGTTTAGTTGGGAAGAAGTTTCTTCTGCAGATTATTATCAGGTAAGGCTTTATAACACTTCTGATAGAACGTTGCCTGTGTATGAGAACTTGCTCGTAGAAGGAAATAGCATTAATATTGACATGGAAGATTTTGATGAAGGCGAGTATGCATTAACCTTGCGGGCTATGGCTACTGAAACCGATCTATCATCTCGGCAAACCGGTCTATTAAGTGAACAAATTTTTGACATGGAAAAACTTGAGCCAATTATGTTAAACAACCCTACAAATGGAGTAACAATTGAGGGAATAGATATGAAGTTAAATCCGCCTTCACTTGAATGGAGTAGTGTAGAAATTCCAAGTTCTTCAGAACTCATTTTAAGTAGGCGAAACTCTGGTTTAAGCTATAATTCTCGCTCTCGAGGAATAGAACCTTTAGAAAGTGATATCTATTTTTCTGTTGAATCCCCTTCAACAGAGGTTCAATTACCTGAAATTCCAGCAGGAACATGGTATTGGACCGTTATAGCAACTACTGAAGATGGCTTTGATATTACACCTCTTGAACCTTCGGTTATTCGTGTTACGGAAATAGAACCATTTGCTGTTCCAAAAACGTTTCAGCCTATGTCTGGTTTAATTATTGACAATGACTACTTACGCCAACAACGCTATATTGATTTTTACTGGGAAGAAATAGACGATGCCGATGCTTATATTTTGAGCATAATGGATGAAGATGAAAATCTTGTATTTGAACAAGTTATTGCTGATAGTGACTATTATACGTTTAAAGATTTTCAATTGCTCCATAGGGGCACCTTTACATGGACACTTGAAGCAATACGCTATGCATTCGATAACATAACAATTGTTCAGCGTGGTAGAAAAGAAGAAAGTGAAATTGAAATGGAAATAGGTTCTACATCTACTTCAACAAAACAAACAAATTCGGAACTTTTTGGACGTTAACAATGAAAAAAAATATGTTTCTCTTTTTACTTATAGCTTTATTTTTCTCTTTTACAAGTTTGTTTTCACAAGAAGCATTTGTACTTCCAGAAACAGCAATAGAGCTTCCAAATGGTCTTTATCTACTTGAAGATGGTAGAGAAGTAGACCCAATTACGGGGCTTGAACCACATCGAGATTATGAAGTAAGGGATGGGGAGTTTTTTCAAACTATTGCATGGGAACCTATTGAAAATGCGTATCGATATGAGGTACTAATAGAACGTCAAGATGATACTGGCTTGTGGGCGTCTCAAGGACTCTATCCTTCAGAAATAGAAATGGCCGAAGTAGAAGTGTCTCTTTTATCCGGTATATACCGATATAAAATTGTTGTATATAACTTTTTAGATATTGCAGAGGGTGAAACAGATTGGTTTGATCTTGAAATATTTGAAGCAGTTCAGCCATCGGTAGTTTCAATAAGTCCTGACTTATTATATTTAGATGAAGCTCAAAGCGGTGTTTTTAATTTTAGAGGAAGTGATTTTTCAAAAGAAACCGTTTTTAGTCTTGAAATTCCTGGTATATTTTCTAAAAAAATTATTGGCGAAATTATTGAACAAAACGGTGATAATTTTAGAATACAGTTTCCGCCTTCAAAGATTGATGTTGGAAAGTATGTATTTAAAACAGAAAACAGGGGTGGCCTCACCGATGAAGTAGGCCCAATTGTTGTACGGTTTTTAAAACCCTACGATTTAAATGTAACTGTTGGGTACAATATGTTTTACAATTTTCCGGGCGAAATATCTCATTACTTAAAAAGAGAGTTTTATCCATTTGGTGCAAGTGCAAAAATTACCTATATTCCCTTAAAACGAAATTGGGGACAAATAGGATTTGAACTAAGTGGCTATTGGTACTTAATGAGTAATGAATTTGAAACATATGCTATAACATCGCATGTAATTCCTGCAACGTTAAATTTTGTCTATCAATATCCAATTGTAAAAAAACGCTTTATACTCGATACCCATGTTGGTTTAGGCACAACTATATTTACCGATATGAAGTTTGAGTTTTCAAATGGAATTGTTTCCCCAAGCCAAAATGTATTGGGTTTAACGGCAAATGCAGGATTAGCCTTTCAATTGTATGTATCAAATCGTTTATATGTTGAATTAGGTGCAGATTACCTATTTACACTTTTCCAAGGGACAATGCTACACCTTGTTACACCGGCTATCAGTGTTGGCTGGCAATTTTAAGAGTTTTTTTTGGAGACATTATGAAAAAATTATATATAGTATTGGCAGCTTCTTTATTGTTTATATCATGTGAGTGGTTTGAAGTTGATGTTGTAGAATATCTTGATTATTACACCAATACGGCAGGTATTGAATCTTATGCACTCGATGGCAATTATCCTACAGGAAGTGATGGCCTTACAAATATTTCAGGAACAGATGGGGATAGGGTAATAACATTTGCTTTACGCAATCCTCAACAGTATACATTAAGTCCTACGGTAATATGGAAAGGTGATACTATTGGCGCTTCAGGCAATGCTCCTGTTTTAGATGTTGATTACTCTATTGCGCAAACAAATCCTGAAACAATTGAATTACGCTTAAAAGAGTCATTTGTACAATACTTAGATAGTCATCCTAATTATGAAACTATAGATATTACTATTACTATACAAGATGTATCATCAGGAAGAATTTTTGACCCTTACAATTTTTCTGCATGTATAAATTCTCTTCCACAGCAAGTATTGAGTGCAGAACTTTCAAAAAATGAAAGTATCAGTAAATGGGATTTAGCATTTGTACTCCCAGATTTATCACAAGCAAAAAATCGTGATATAACAACGTTACGAATAAATGGTGCAAATATACCTATAGAAATTGATGAAGATGGCAGTGTAACTATAAAATCTTTTGCAGCTGGTCTAAGTGCATATAACGGAAAAACTACCTTTTTGCTTGGTGAAGTTCTTCTTTTTGGAACAGATAAAAATATTTCAGAAGAACCTGAATACACAATAGAACTTATAGATACTAAAGGCTTAATTTCACAATCTGTAACGGTTACCGACAAAGGTTTAACAGGAGTTACAGAGTTTTATGTATCTACTAGCGGTAGTGATAAAGCTTCAGGTAGCCTCGCATTCCCTCTAGCAACAATTTCAAACGCTTTAGAAAGAATTTTTTCTGCGGGCGGGGATGAATCCTATGTTATACATATTAACGGAGAGTTTTCTGATATCGAGGGAAGTGATAAGGCACTCATTGAAATAGTAACAGAAGAAGAAATTTCAGTTACCTTACAAGGTTATGCAACAGGTGCAACTATTGATGCTACAGAAAAAAATAAAAGAGTGCTTTATATTAGCGGAAGTGGAGCAAATGTAACACTTGGTGAAAATATTACTCTTACAGGTGGAATTCTTAGCGCACAAAACGAAAGCGGTGCAGGTGTACTTGTTACAAATGGTGCAAAGCTTACTCTTTCAGGTAGTGTAATTGAAAACAATAAAGCAGAAAATGGCATTGGTGGTGGTATTGCAGTTGATTCTAAAGCAAAACTTACCATTACAAGCGGGGAAATCCGAAATAATAGTGCTATTATGGGTGCAGGTATAAGTGTAGGTGACGCAAGCCTTGTTATGGAAGGCGGCGTAATAAAAGAAAATAACGCAAAAACAACGCTTTCTTTCTCTACAAATGGTGGTGGTATAACTGCTATGAATAAAGCCGATATTCAAATTTCTTCAGGAATAATTACACAAAATACTGCAGGTACCGGTGGAGCTATTTACATTGACGATACCTCAACACTTCGCTTACGTGGTAGTGTAACAATAAATGGAAACACAGATGACGCTGGAACAACTTTCAGCAATATTGCAGGATTTGATGGTGATTCAATTATAATTACTGGTACCTTAGCGGGAAGTACTATAGGTATTACACCTATATACGGGGCTTTACCAAACTCAATTGTTGCAAAAACTGAAAATTATTCATTAACAGAAACTGATAGTAAAGTGTTTATAAGTGATAATGATGAAGTAGCATTTTCACTAAAAGATGGAAATCTTGTTATAACTCCTTCTACATCACTTTATGTATCTTCAACACTAGGCTCTGTAGACAGTAATGCAGGTACTCAAAATGAGCCATTTGGATCCGTTCAAAAGGCTGTAGAAATAATTTTAGCCACTATAGAAAGTGGAACTGATGAAAGTGTCTTTATTATCAATGTTAGGGGCGAAATAACACAAGAGGGAACCTTAGATGTTGGTACTGACACAGACGGTAATGGCGATAAAGATGATGGATTTATAGAAATTGAAAGTGATAAAAAAGTTTCTATTGTTATACAAGGTTGGGATGATTCTACAACACAGGCAATTGAAACTGGAACACTTAAAGCAGACGGTACAGAGAGAGTTCTGTCAATTAGTGGAAGTACTGTTGATGTAACACTCGGTAGCGGTATTACACTTACAGGTGGAAGCCTTAGTGCACAAAGCGAAAGAGGTGCAGGTGTCCTTGTAAGCGGTGGTGCAAAGTTAACCTTACTAGCAGGCGCGAGCATTGAAAATAACACTGCACAATATGGTGGCGGTGTGTATATTGAAGATGGTAGTTTTACCATGAGTGGTGGCGAAATAAGAGATAATACTGCAACTGTCAATGCTGGTGGTGTGTATATTAACAGTGGAACCTTTAGTATGTCAGGTGGAACTATAGGTGGAGATTCAGCATCAGATGCAAATAAAGCAAATATAGATGGTGGTGGTATTTTTATAAACCATGGTGCCTCTGTATTATTAGATGGTGGAACTATAAGTGGTAATAAAGCCAGTTTAGAACCTGGCTGTAGTGGTGGTGCAATTTTTGTTGAAGATGGTGCTACATTAACCATGAAATCTGGCAATATTACGGGGAATGAAGCCGATAATGGTGGCGCAATTGCAATAAATGGGGACGGAAAACATAGTAATGACGAAACTACGCAAGAACGTGCTTTGTTTACTATGTTTGGTGGTACCATAAGTGGTAATACTGTTTTTCATGAAAATGGATATAGTAAAGGTGGTGCTATATATGTAAACGGTAGCAGTGCCTCATTTACTATGAATAACGGTACGATTAAAAACAATGAAGCAAAAGAAAGTTCAAAAAGTGCATATGCAGGCGGTGTTTATGTAGAAAAAGGAACATTCACTATGGAGGATGGTACTATAAGCAAAAATACTTCAGGTACTTATGCTGGCGGTGTGTATATTGCTGATGGATTCTTCAACATGAATGATGGTAAAATACACAGTAATAGTGCAACAGGCAATGCAGGTGGTGTACTTGTAGGGCATCCAAGCGAGGGGAATGCTGAATTTAATATGTCTGGTGGTAGTATACAACACAATAATACTAACGATACAAATGGCGGTGGTGTGTATGTAGAAAATAGAGGTATATTAAACTTGAGTGGTAGCCCTACAATAAAAGACAATGGTAGTGGTGGTAGTTTTACAGAAAATAATGATGTATGGGAATTAACCGGTGAAACACCTAATAATGTGTGGTTTGCAAATAGTAATTTGGATAACAGTAATATAGTTATAGTTGGAGAACTTACAGGAAGCGAAAAAGTAGGTTTAAGTCCACATGTTTATGCGGTAGGCCCTGTGCTCGTGAAAAATAAAGAAGCGCATACTTTTAATGAAAACTATTTCTTTATAGATGACACAAGTACCGACTTCATACTCTATCAAGATGGCTATGATGTGCGCTTACGAAAAAATGAACTTTTTATTAGTAATGATGGTGGAGGCAATGGTCTTACTGCTAATACTCCAATGACGGTAAATACACAAGCTAGTTTTGAAGCTGCTATGGATTTACTTGTTGGCGGTAGTGGTACCATGTGGGTAATGAATACATTACAAGTAGGGTCTAATACAACTTGGGTTACAGGTCAGGATAATGATATTACACTAAAACGCTATAGTGGCTTTGAAGATGCCCTAATTAATGTAACTGGTGGAGAATTTATAGTTCAAAATATTACTCTTGATGGTGAAAATATCAGTGTAGATGATGTTCTTATAAGAGTTAACGCAGGTGCAACACTTACCTTAAATTATGGTACTACCTTACAAAATAATAAAAATGAAGGTCCTGAGGGGCTTGGTGGTGCTCTATACAGTGAAGGAACGGTTACCCTTAAAGGTGGAAGCAGTATAAAAGACAATATAGCAGATCAATATGGAAAGTTACAAGTTGAATCTCCAGGTAAAGGTGGGGGAATATATGCAAATGGTGGAACTATAAATATGTACGAAGGTGCCACAATCGCTTCAAATAATGCAAAAGGTCAAGAAGCGAAAGGTGGTGGTGTTGCACTCTATAATAATGCTCAATTTAATTTTTATGGCGGAACCATTTCTGATAATGAAAATACTAATGATGAGACTAGTGAAGGTGGTAACGATCAAAAAGGCGCAGGCGTGTATATTGAAAGCGGAACTCTAACTATGAGTAGCGCAGCATCAGTTATTACAGGTAATAAAAGTGATGAAGGTGGTGGTGTGTATGCTTTAGCCGGCGCGGCAATAACCATGAACAATGGTTCAATTAAGAATAATTCTGCAAATCTTGGTGCCGGTGTGTATGTTATAGGTGAAGATAGTGACGGTAAGAAAACTTCCTTTGAAATGAAGGGCGGTATTATTGGTGGAATAAGTAAAGATGACGCAAATACTGGAGTACATGGTGGGGGAGTGTATGTGAATGGTGCTAACTTTACCATGAGTAATACTGCAACCATAAGCAATAACAAAACTACTACTGGATCTGGTGGTGGTGTCTATATGATTGGTAGCGAAGACAATCTTGCAAAAGTAACTTTGAAAGGTGGTAGTATTACTGATAACACTGCGAGTGTTAGTGGTGGGGGTATTCTTATGAGTGGTGATTATGTTTCTTTGGAGCTTACTGGAAACCCTACAATTATCAAGAATGAGTCAGGTAGTAGTGTCTCCCGCACAACCAACATTATCTTCGATAATGCTGCCGACGGTACAAGCCCTATTAAAATCACTGCTGCTTTAACAGGTACAGTTAATAGCATCGGTTTGTGGCCTCCTGATGATGAAGTTGGAAGTGTAATAGCACAATGGACAGGAACTGGTGGCATGCCACTAGGTACGGCTAGTAAATTTATTATGGATTATGACACCGATTTTGAGCTACAAGAGAGAGAAAATAATATTGTATTGGGTTATCCTAAAATTGAAACAGTGTACCTCAAAGGTGATGGTGATGATACAAAGAGCGGTAAGGATAATACTAATGCAGTAGCGACTTTTGCTGCAGCGCTTGCACTCTTAAAGGATACACAAGATGCTGTTATAATAATTTCATCCACTATAAATGTGGATACTGCCAATACATTATGGGATGGAAAGCCAGAAGGTAGAGTGCACAGTGTAAAGATACAACGATTGGATGGTTTTACTAGTAACCTTATCCGTGTAATTCATGACGGAAACCTCACTCTTAAAAATATCACTATAGATGGCATGGGTGGTGTAACCGCCGACTTTGATAATAATAAGAATACTCCAGACACTAAAGGCGCTGGCAGTGTTACTGCAACACGTGCTCTTATAAATGTTTCTGGTGGTAAGCTTACTCTTGAGACAGGAGCAGTACTACAGAATAATAATTCTGCCAATCTATTTGCCTGTGGTGGTGTTTTTGTTGATACTTATTCTACATTAATCATGAATGGTGGTACAATAGTTGGTAACACAACTGCTCAGAATGGTGGTGGTGTTTATGTAGAAGGTGGTACATTCACTATGTTTGGTGGTGTTATAAGTGATAACACAGCTTCTAGCGGAGGCGGCGTTTATGTTAAACATGATACAGGCACTGATATGAATACAGGTAATGATTTTAGTATGCCAGGTACTTTCAATATGAGTGGTGGTACTATCATGGGAAATACTGCAAATACTAATGGTGGGGGTGTGTATGTTGGCGAACATACGTATAATGGAAAAAGTTATGTAAACTTCAATATAGAAGGTGACCCAGTTATTAAAGATAATATGAAAGGTGCTGACGAAAATAATGTATATTTAATCAATTCTGAAGAGAAAAGCCCTGTTAAGATTGTTGGTGAGCTTACAGGAACAGAAAGTAGTATAGGATTGAGTCCTGTAAGTATAAATAACGGAGATGTAGTTGTGGAAAACAAATCATCTGATTCTGATGTTGAGAAACTATTTCATGATGAAGGAAATGCCACTTTTTATAATGAAGGAACAGATATAAAAGTGAAGACTACTTTTAATATAGGCGATATAGGGCCTGGCGGTGGAGTTGTGTTTGATATAACTGATGGCGCACATAAGGAAGTAAGTTCAGAATTGGGTACGTGTACTTGGCATGAAGTTAGTGCATTGATAGAGAGCTACGATGGAGGTGGTTGTGATGACTGGACTTTTCCAAAGAGAGCTGATCTACAGGCTGTATATGATGCACTTATAAAAGATAAAGACCCAGTACTTTTAGATGAAAATGAATCCTTTTGGATTGACGAAGACCCTAATGATAACTGGTATTATTTATTTAATTTTACTTCTGGATCTGGCAACAGAGTATCTTATTATGAGAATGACGAGAGATATATAGCCATTCGCTCTTTTACCCCTTAAACCCATTGTGGGTTACAAAAAAAAGAAAAGCGTTTCTACTTGAAGAGGCAAGTAGTTGTTAAAAAGTGCCATTCTTAGCCTGCCGAAGAATCTTATGGTCAAAAATCGCCGTAAAATAGACCCTTCGACTACGCTCAGGGTGACACCTATCTACAAAATTGAATTCGAAATTGAATTCCCCAATTCTCTCAAGTATCACCTTGACAGATATCATGTAGAATGCTAAAATAGTTTCGATGGTTTTTTGCTTAATGAGGATTATTGCATAAACCGCGTGAATTTTATATATAAAGGTTGATTAAGATGGACAAAAAAAATAACGATAAGGTAAAACATGAGAGTTCAAAAGCAAAAAGAAATCCTGTTTTATTTGTGCTTTCTGTACTATTACTCGTAGTAATTGCAGTTGCATTTGTTTTTTCACCGGGATTACTTGCACAAAATAGCAGTATGCCCGACTTAGGATCATATGACGGAAAAAGCATTAAATACGATGAAGAATTTGTTAATTTAGTAGAGTATTTTACAGAACAATTGGAAGCACAAGGATCTCAAGGAGACCCAATGTTTTCAGCAATGACACAAGCATTTAACTACTCTGTATTAACACATGCTTTTATCGATGAAGTAGAAAAATCAGGCTATATTGTTCCTGAAACTCTTATTAATAGAGAAATGGTTCCTTATTTTGCAGATGAAAGTGGTGCATATTCAGAACTTCTTTTTCAACAAACACCTGATGGAACAAAAATTCAAATAAAAGAAGCAACAGAAGAAAGTATTAAAAGAAATCTTTATTATACAGATCTTTCAGGAATTAAAACTTCAAGTAGCGAAATTGATTTTATTAAGTCTATGAATAATACAAAACGCTCTTTTAATATGGCAAGTTTTAATACCGAAAACTATCCACAAGAAGAAATTATTGCTTATGGTACAAACAATGCAGAACTTTTTGCAACATACTCAATGGACGTAATTACTGTAAATGATGAAACAACCGCAAATACTGTTGCAAATCGTATTGCAAATAACGAACTTACTTTTGCAGATGCACTTACAGAATATTCAATAGATCAGTATTCTAATGCAGAAGGAAAATTAAATGATGCAATGCATTACCAACTCAAAGATATTGTAAAAGGTGAAGATGCCTTTAATACTCTTATTGCCCTTGAAAGTGGGAACGTTAGTGACGTAATTGAAACAACTTCAGGTTATTCAATTTTTTCTGTAACAGCTAACCCAACTCTAGCAACATTTCCAAATGATGCACTTGTAGATTCTGTATACACATATCTAACCATTTATGAAGCAGGAATTATCGAAGATTACTTTATTAATCAAGCAAAAGACTTTAACATTTCTGCAGTTATGTTAGGATACGAACAAGCATTAGCACTGTATGATGCAGAAAATGCAGCAATTGATGCATTCCCTGTAAACTATGCAAGTGTTCCTCTATTAGACACTATTCCAACTGAAAATGCAGCACAATTGGCACAAGCTCAATCTAACGAACAATTCTTTGAAACAGCATTTACACTTGAAGATGGGCAATATTCAGAACCTTTAGTTTTAGGTAACAATATAGTTGTGCTTTCTTTAGTTGAAGAAACCGTACTCGAAGATGACGGAAATCAAACATTAAACTTTATGTATCCATACTACACACAACAATTTGATTCAAGCGATATTTCATCTTTCTATATGGGAAGTGAAAAACTTGAAAATAATTTATTTTCAGTATTACTTGAATACTTTATTTAGTACAACATAGAGGTCAATGTGACTCACGCATATGAAACACCCTGTTTGGTAGATACCGCTCGGGGTGTTTCTGTTTTATATAATAATAGGCATCTTTTTTCACGCTTTGATCCACAAAAAGCATTTTTGTCTATTCTCAATAACACAACAATTCTTAATGAAAGCCTTATACTCTGCCTTTCACCTGTGTTAGATTTTCCCATTAATGCAATTTTTGACAAATTAGAAAATGAAAATCTAAATAATTGCTTTGTGCTTGCAGTAGAACGAGATACAATGCTTTTTGATTTTTTTCACTCTCAAATAGGCGATACTTTTGCAAATGAAAACTTTGCAAGCATTTTTATAAAACAAGAAATAGATATTTCACTTCTTTTAGAAAACCTACAAACTGCATCAATTAGTACCGGAAAACCCCTTCCAAATGTTTCAAGCTTTAGACGTGTAATTGTGTTTGAAGCCTCAGGTGAAGTTAATCAGCATAAAGATTTTTATAACAATGTTGTTCGCTTTACACAAAACTCAATATCTCAGTTTTGGAAAAATCGTATGACGCTTGTAAGGCTCGGTAAGCTTTTTTCAAAAAACACCATAAAAAATATTTCGGTATTGCGAAACTCTTTTGTAATTGAAAAAGGTAGTATTTCAAAACCAATTCTTATTGTGGGGGCAGGTACATCACTTGATGCACTTATTCCATTTTTAAAACAAATTAATCAT